>CAMHRH010000007.1 GCA_946187605.1 uncultured Candidatus Saccharibacteria bacterium | reverse complement strand
TTAAAAAAGGTGTTTTCAAAGAAGGAATCTATGTTTTCAAATTCTCTGCTTCCATATTATCTATAATGATATCATATAGGCATGGAGCAAGACGAAAAGGCACGCAGCAACAGATTACTCTGGATATCGACAGCAATCTTTTCTTTAGAAGCAATTTTGATAATTGGATACAATTGGCTGTTCGATGAATACTTGGGCAATGCGTCGCTTACGATTAGTCGCTACGTAGGGTTGAATGCTTGGAGTATCTTTACGTTCTGTGCATTAAATATTTCTATTTGCGTAATGTTGGTTTGTTATCTTATTACCAACGCAGGCATACGTAGTTTTATTTGGCGCTTCTTAATGTATGGATTCGTGTTGACGTTTATGGCGCTCTCAATAGCACCGCATTTGCCAGAAGATTGCGCATCATCAGACATTCATCGTTTCTTCGCGGGCGCCATGTTCGCAATCATGTCGCTGATCGGAATCGTAACCGTGGCCATCACGAGAAGTCGCGGCATCTTAGTGTTTGGGACACTATTCATAGTCTACGGAATATTCTTCATATTTTGTGACCTGCTCCGAATTGATTTCTTTATGCAAAATATTCTTTGGTTTGAGACGGCATATCTCTTCTCTTTCTTCGGATTGCTATTAAGCTCTAATCGTTTGAAGGCTGCATGATAGCACTGTTTGGCGCTCCTGGTAGCGGAAAAAGCGTTCAGGCGAATATGCTTCAGCGAAAATACGGTTGGTATCTTGCTTCGTCGCGCGAATTATTCATGGGACTACGCGACCGCGATGTTACGCGAGCTTTACAATACGGTATGACTTTCGACGACGAGAAAGCTTTTCAAGCAATGCGTGGTGTTTTTGCGCAAGCACACAATTCTCGACGACAAATAGTCTTAGACGGTTTTCCAACGAGCGTACAACAGGTATATTGGATGATTGAGCATGACGAGCTCAAGAATCTTACTGGCGCAATTATTTTAGATGTGCCGCGCGGAGAGTTGTGGCGACGCCTAGTCGAGCGAAAACGCGTCGACGATACGCGCGCGGCGATTGAACGTAGGCAAAACTCATACGAAAGGACGATTACCGGCATGACGCGAGTGCTAGAAATGAATGGCGTGTATGTGCGGAAAGTCAATGGAAGAAATACGCCAGGTGACGTGCTAGAACGAATTGAGGAAGTTTTAAGTGAATGGGGATTGATTGCGAGGAAAGATTTCGAGCATATCAAACCGAAGCAAAGTGTTTACTTTAATCACTAAAATCGGAATCGAGCGTAATATTTACCGTATAGTCTGATAGTTCTCTTCTAACTTCTTTTTGTATTTTTTGGTAATAGTTGCGCCGATTATTAACCGCAAAGTCTATAACGACATCAAAAGAAATCTCCTTATCTTCTAGGCCTACATGAAAGCCATGCATCTGAATCACGTGTTCGTACTTGTCTAATATGCTTCTTGTCCTTTGCCATAAGTCTTTGATTGTAGGGTCATGGAGATTTATCGCGTAAATGCCAATCGAACTTAATAATACACGATACTTACGATAGATTTCTTTTTGAATTGTTCGCGAGATATCGTCAATTTCGGACGCGTCTAATCGACAATCTAGTTCGATGTTGACTGAGGCTATTATCGTACCGGAGCCATAGTCATGCGCGACTAAATCAAACGCTCCTTTAACCTCTGGTCGCTTTGATATTTCGTTTTTTATCTTGCGACTAATCGTCGCATCCATACGCTCCCCAAGGATTATACTAAAAGCTTCGCGGAGCATTCTGATACCGGAAACAATGATAAAGATAGAGATGCCGGCAGCAAGAAATGGCTCAATGCACAAACCGCAGGCAAAGTATATTACGATGGCGATTAGCGTTGCAATAGAAATTACCGCATCGTATAGAGCATCTAGGCCAGAGTTTAATATTGCGTGCGACTCTAGTTTTTTACCGCTACGACGATAGTATATACCGACTGCGACTTTTACAAAGATAGCAGCAACCACAACAATTACAGTTGTAACGCTATAATTCACCTGTTCTGGCGAGATTATCTTGCGCACCGATTCTACGAGCGCCGTTAGACCAATGTACAGTATGAGGATTGCGATGATTGTCGCACTAATATATTCCGAACGACCGTGGCCCATTGGGTGCTTGCGATCTGGCTCTTTGCCGGCAAAATGAGCGCCAATAATTGTGACGACGCTCGACATTACATCGCTTAGGTTGTTTACTGCATCAAGAACGATCGCAATGGAATTCGATAGAAGACCAACAATAGTTTTAAAAATCGTAAGCAAGATATTCGCAATAATGCCGACTAGCGAAACGCGGACGATTTTTTTACTTCGCGCAGTCATGCTACTTTGCGCCCACATGTTTCAAGACGGTCGCAATGGTGCGCAAAAAGATTGAAACATCAAGTGCCGGTGACCAGTTCTGGACATAGTACACATCTAAAGCACGGCGCTCATCGAACGAGATGTCGCGGCGGCCAGATACTTGCGCTAGACCAGTAAGGCCAGATTTTACAGACAAAATTAGACTGCGGTCACCGTAAGTTTTTAGTTCGATTGGCTGAAGTGCGCGCGGCCCAATCAACGAGATGTCCCCCCTTAGGATATTAATAAACTGCGGCAACTCGTCGAGTGAGGTTTTGCGCAAAAAACTGCCAAGCTTCGTATAGCGTGGGTCATTTTTAAGATAGTCGCCCTGCTTGCGATATTTTTCAATTAGCTCTGGCTTCCCCATTTTTTCAAAAGCCTGCTCTGGAGTCAGGCCACAAAACTCCTGCTTCATGCTACGGAATTTATATAGGCCAAATTCACGATCGAAGCGCGTCAGGCGTATATCTTTATAGATTGCCGGAGCTTTTGGCTCGACAATCTTTTGGATAATAAAGACCGCGAGCATGAATGGCGAAGCGATAACCGTAAGGATGAGACTAGTAATAATGTCAATTAATCGTTTATACGTTGCGGCTGCGCCATGAAGCGGCGTAGGGCGAATTAAGACAATTGGCACCGCAGCAATGAACTCCACCTTGCCGCTAAGCGTGATTATTGAATCAGGCTCGGGCGAGTAATAGTATAGTGCATGGTGATTAATTGCCATGCGGTTAACCTCTTCGATATTCTTGCCGCCAGTATGGATAATAGCATCTGGGCGAAGGTTCTTGAGGGCTTTTTCGAGCGAGTCATATTGGCGTTTCTTCCATTCATTCGGAACATATTTATCTTTAGCGACAACACCAACTACTTTATAGCCAGTCTCTGGCCAAATACCCATTAGAAGCTGCGTGGTATTCTGACTATCGCCCACAATAACCGCACGGATGAGGCCGACACTACGGCGCAAGAAGAAGCGACGAATGAGCGATATGATAGCGCGCTCAACGATAAGCGTTACAAAACAAAAGAGCGCCGTCAGTGCCGCTATGCCGCGAACTGGAAAAAGTGAGCTCGTCGCAATTGTCGTATTATTCACAAAGAAATCATAAGTAATAATCGACATGACGCCGAGGATGCTGGCAAGCATTAACCTACCGGCAAGGGCGAATGGCCGTGCAATAATTCGGTTTTTGTAAACTCCTAGACACAAAAGAATAATTAGCCAGACCGGTAATAATACGAGATTAGATAGAATAAAATCTACTAGCTCTGAATCAAAAAAGTAAGGGCGCGAGTCTATGTGAGTGCGAAAATAATACGCAAACGAGAAAGAAAAGATAATCGCTAATGCGTCGCCAAAAACTAGAAAGATACGGTATATAAAACCGGGTTCTTTTTTCATCTCTATTATTTTACTATTTTGCAGGCTAGATTGCTAGGTCTAACAGCTTTGCGGCAGCCTTGAGCGTAGCGATATCGTCGCGAACTTCAGGAGAATCGGGCTTTTCTGACAATTCGGCGATTTTCTTCTGGAATAGCCGCTGGGTCTCTTCGTGGTTTTCGAGCGGTATCACCTCTAATGAACGGGCGGCATTTGGAATTTTCTTTAGATAGCCAGCAGCAACACAGTTATTAATATGCTCTGCAACAGCAGAGACGGATTTAAGACCTAAAGCGTGCTGAATCTCGCGATACGAAGGCGAAAAATCATTGTCTACGGTAAAATCTTGGATAAACTTTAGCAAGGCACGCTGTTTCTTTGTAGGACTTCCCATGGTTATATGATACAACAAAAAGACCGCTAGATTGATAGCGGTCTTTACTCTAAATAATCCTACTAATACTAATTATTTTTTGCGGGAAACAGTCAAGAAGCCGTTGCGTGGGTTTTCGTTAACCTCACGATCATCTGGAAGATCGCATGGGGTACCCTTTGCATTCTTTGCTACCTTAGTGAAGAAATAAATAGTCTGTGGTTTGCCGCCACGAAGAGTAACCTCGGACTTATGAAGATAGTATTTTACACCCTTGGAATTAGTATGTTCGTAAGCCATTTTAGACTTTCCTCCGTTAGTTTATGTCTCTATCTTATGACCCCTTATAAGGTAATGTCAAGAGGAAAGTTACTTTTTATCAGAGTGGCCAACCATAAGCATTGCAATGCGAATAACGAGCCAAATAATAAATCTAATAATTAGAGCAATAGTTAAGATTAAACATATCAAGATAACAATACCGGACGCACATGGATACCAGTATGGCGAAGAAAATTCGTAGCGAAAAAGCTCCGTAGATGGCAGGTTCGCACTACCATAAACATCCATATTATCAATCGACGGATAGGCATTAAGTTCGTTTACCCAACAGTTAATATAACGAGTGTCGGGATAGCGCCAGCCATAACGCTTGCCTTGCGTATCGCAAATATCGGAGACTTTCTTGTAAATGTTGCCGTTCGGGTTTGATGTATGTCGCTCAACCTCTTCTTGCGCTTTCGCTACCGCTTCCCTAGCCTTTCGAAGATATTGATTCTCAAGATAAAACGGACCAGTACCAAAGACAATGCGTTGCACGCCATTGTCTTCGACGGTATTGAAGATGATGTGACTCAAGGTAAAATTTCGGAGTTCATTTAATGCCGCGATCGTCTGCTCGTCGTCGTCGGCCTGATCGGCGGCGAGTACAGCTTCGCGAAGCCGCGCCATCTCGATATGATCAAAGCGCAGTAGCGTGGCTGCTAAGAATCCTAAGAGTATCAAAATTAAAGCAATCTTCCAGCTACGTATCCGAAAGATTTTTATCAATGCCTGCCTCAACTTATTCTTAGACAGTCCACCCATAATATATTATGATTATAGCATGACTAAACTATATTTTTCAGGGATAAACGGTGTCGGGATTAGTCCACTGGCGGAAATTGCACAAGATATGGGACTAGAAGTATGCGGTTCGGATATGCGACGCGGAGAAATCGCGCCCGAACTTGAAGCGCGCGGCATCGAAGTGAAGTATGGGCCACAAGACGGCAGCTTCTTACGCGAGAAGATTGCTGAGGGCGTAGATTGGTATGTTTATACGTCAGCGCTTCGCGCAGACAATCCTGAGCTAGTTGCCGCCAAAGAAGCCGGAATTCGCGTTAGTAAGCGCGACGAGTTCATTGCAGAATTCCTGGAAAAATACAATCTTAAGATGCTTGCCGTGGCCGGTACGCACGGCAAAACAACTACAACATCGATGTTAATCTGGGTCTTCCACGAGTTAGGTTTACCGCTAAATTACGCCGTCGGTACGAGCTTACCATGGGCGGGACGAAGCCAATTTAACCCAGACTCGCAATATTTTGCCTACGAGGCAGACGAATTCGACCGAAACTTTTTAGCATTTCATCCGTACGTTGCAGCAATCGTTTCGGTTGACTATGACCATGCCGACATTTATCCAACACGCGAAGATTACGAAGCAGCCTTTCAGCAGTTTGAGAGCCAGTCTGAGATTGTTGTAAAAAATACAACAATCGATGAGAGGATTACGCTTCCGGGTGAGCTGCGCCGCAAAGACGCCTCAGTCGTACTCGCAACAATGCGCCACCTATGCGACGCTTCAGACGAGGAGATTATCGAGATTCTAAACCGCTTCCCTGGTGCTGAACGACGTTTCGAGGAAGTGTCACCAAACGTCTTCACGGATTACGGACATCATCCCGAGGAGATTAGAGCTACTGTACAGATGGCGCGCGAACTAAAGGAGCGTAAAGACTACAGGGGTGTCGCAATGGTTTATGAGCCGCTACAAAATCGCCGCCAGTACGAATGTCGCAAAGATTATGGCGATGTCTTTATTGGAATCGATAAGTTATTCTGGGTGCCAACTTTTCAGTTACGCGAGGACCCAAATCAAGCCGTTTTGAAACCAGAGGATTTAATTCCGTATATGCATAATTCTGAGATTGCTGAGGCGGCAGAGCTAAATGATAAATTGTCCGAAACGCTACACCAATTACGTAACGATGGCTGGATGATACTCATGGAGGCTGGTGGCGCAACCGGCGATGAGTGGATTCGCGAAGTATTTAAAGATTGATATTACTCTTCGCCTAATTCTTCAATGCTTTCGCCTTCAGTAGCAATTCCCAAAGTATCGTCAGATATTGCATCAAGCGAGAAATCACCAGATGCATTGTCAATTTGCTCAATAATGCCGTCCAGTTTCTTCAAATAATCATCAACGACTTCAGCCGTAATTGCACCTTCTTCAGAAAAAATATCCTTGTAGTCATCTTTTTCATTATGCTTCTCGCCCTCGGAGATATAACCAGGGCGCGAACGGTCAAGATAAATATCGCCGGTCGCACGATAAATCTGCAAGCTTACTGCGGTCGATATTACAGCGATCGTAAGCGCGCCAAAACCTAAAATAACCAGGTTTCTTCGCCCATGACCAGTAGAATCTTTACTCACCTAGGTCCTCCTTTAGCTGAACAATCGACTCGCGATGCGTCTTTATTATTTTATTAATGCGGCTAATGCTTTCATTAATCATGCCACGTTTTTCGCGCACTTTTTCAAGCTTATCGTAGAACTTTTGCGGTTCAGCACGACAATCAATATTTAAAAGGTCATCTAAACCCTGCGAGTAGCTAATGAAGTTCTGTTTGAACTGCTCACGCTCGGCGGCGAAGTCGCTTTGCTGGCTAGCAATATCGGCGTTTGCAAGGTCATTTTTAACCAGGCGCAAGTTTAAGTTCATCATTAATCCAGTAGATAGCGCTTCATACTGTGCACCAAGATGTACGCGGCTTTTCGGGCCGTCTTTTTGCACCTTTTGAAGACGGAATTTAATACTAGAACAGTTAGCAGATATGACACCCTTTTGCTCTTCGGAAATGGTTTTTGCCGAGACAGAATTAACCGGCGCTAAAGCAATAATCACGGCAAGTATAGCAACGGTTTTTCTCATAAAGTGTATTATAGCATTTTAGATAACAAAAAAGGACTCCGCTATCATTCATAACGGAGTCCTCCATCGCTATTCGTCTTCTGGGATAATTTGTAAATGACAGTCCGTAATCTGATAATCATCAACTACCGACGGTGAGCCCATCATCAGGTCGACGCCGGAACCGTTCTTCGGGAAGGCAACGATGTCGCGAATATTCTCGGTATTTTCGAGTACCATGAAGATACGATCGACACCGAACGCACAACCGGCGTGTGGCGGTGCGCCAAACTTAAATGCATTCAGAAGACCACCGAAGCGCGACTCGACATATTCCTTATCGTAACCAAGAAGTCCGAAGGCCTTATACATAATGCCCGGATTATGGTTGCGGACGGCGCCAGAACAAATCTCATAGCCGTTCATCACCATATCAAACTGATCAGCGACAATAGCGAGTTTTTCTTTGTCATTCTTGGCGTTCTCTAGTGCCGGAAGACCGCCCTTCGGCATCGAAAATGGGTTGTGACCAAAGTCGAGCTTGCGAGCGCCCTCATCCCATTCATAAAATGGAAAATCAACGATCCAGCAAAACGCAACGACATTCGGATCTTTAAGGCCGAAATGATCTGCAAAAGCAATGCGGAGCTGACCAAGTACTTTATTAACCTTATCGCGATCATCAGCGCCAAAGAATACCGCATCGCCAGCTTCGGCGCCGGTTTTTTCAGTGATAGCATTAAGCTCGGCTTCACTCAAGAACTTGGCAATTGGAGACTTGATGCCGTCATTTGTATAGGTTAGGTACGCAAGGCCGCCAGCACCAAGCTTACGCGCCTGTTCAGTGAAGCCATCAATTTGCGAACGAGATAAGTCAGCACCATTTTTAACGCAAATCGCTTTAACACATTCAGCTTTCGCAAATACTGAGAATTCGGTGTCTTTCAGGTCCTCAGTTAGATCGATTAGTTGCATATCGTAGCGAAGATCTGGTTTATCGACGCCATATTTTTCCATTGATTCACGGTAAGGAATGCGCGGAATGTCCTCAGAAAAAAGTTTTTTGCCAGCAAAATCCGTCACAAGACTCTTCATGAGCGGCTCGAGGGTCTCACGAACTTCCTCGCCAGACTCAACAAAGGACATCTCACAGTCAAGCTGATAGAAATCGCCATACAAGCGGTCTGCGCGCGGATCCTCATCGCGAAAACAAGTAGCAATTTGGTAATAGCGAGGAACGCCGCCAACCATCAATAGCTGCTTGAACTGCTGCGGCGCTTGCGGCAAAGCATAAAATTGACCAGGATGAAGACGAGACGGAATGATAAAATCACGAGCTCCTTCCGGAGATGAGTTTGCGAGAATAGGTGTCGTGATTTCGATAAAATCATGCTCATCCATATAGTTGCGCATGAATTTGTAGTATTTCGCGCGGCGGGCAAGACGTGCCTGCATGCTTGGACGGCGCAAATCAAGATAACGATATTTGAGACGCAATTCCTCGCCCGTCTCGACACCTTCATCATGAGTAGAAACCGGGAGAGCCTCCGAGCGGTTGAGTAATTCAAGAGATTCGACAACAACTTCAATCGTACCAGTAGGAATGTTCGGGTTCTCTAGCCCCTCACCGCGCTGACGAACAGTACCTTCAGCGCGAATAACAAATTCATCACGCAAACGCTCCGCAAGCTTAAAAGCATCTTCGGTCTGAGGATCAATCACGAGCTGGATAATACCGGTATGGTCACGTAAGTCGATAAAAATGAGACCACCATGATCACGGCGCGAATTCACCCAACCGGCCAATTGAACTTTACCAGATTCGACAGTTAGATCTTTTGCTAATGACCTCATTTTTTACTCCATTAAAATAATAATATTTATGAATTATTATTATACCATATTTCTCTCTTAGCGGAAACGGCGCGATTCGCGGTCGAGGTCGCGAGATTTGATAGTCTGACGCTTATCAAACTTCTTCTTACCTTCGCCGACAGCAATAATTAACTTAATGTGGCGCTTGAGCGGAAGGAGTTCAACCGGAACAATCGTATTGCCCTGTTGCTTTGCGCGGTCAAGACCAGCAATCTGCTTTTTGGTAGCCAGGAGCTTAATATCCTGCTCCGTGTCAGTACCCAAGGTCAGGCCAAGCAACCATAATTCACCGCGTCGAAGCGTGACGTAAGTGCCTTTCAGCTGTGCATGATGGTCGCGAATTTGGCGAACTTGTGCGCCGGTTAAAACCATGCCGACCTCGAGTTTGTCGGAAAGATTGTAGTCATAATGCGCACGACGATTGACGACCTTCTGCGCGGTCGGCTTTTTGGTCTTTTTCATGTTCATATTATACTACGGTAGTTCTTTGCGGATTTGTTTCTCGAGTTTTTGGTTGAATTTGCGCTCAAATTTCGCAAATATACGTGGCCCAAAAATTTTGTAGCTGCTACGACTTAAAAAGTTTTTCAAAGCTTCCGTGCGCGTATGCCAAGTCGAGGCATAATGATGATAAGCAATAGTCTTCCTCGTACGACAGTCGGCGCCAGTCATATAGTGCTTTGGACTAAAATACTCGCGCGAGAAAACTGCAAACTCATTATCGCCGTAAACATGCGTTTCACCATCGAGCTGAAGTGGCCAAAAATCTTTTGCATAAACGGATGGGCTATGGACAGTTTTTAGAAAAGTATTCGTGGAGATTTTTTGTTTTATATCGGCAAGTTCGTAACGTTTGAGAATCTTGCCAATCCACGGTGATTTTTTCTTTGCACCAAAAGCAGCCGTAGTAAACCAAAAGTTTGATTCCCAACCGGCAACAGCATCGTATTTAGTGAGATTATTTATTGGTTTTAATAACTCTACGTCAGTGTCAAAATAGAAACCGCCATCCGTATATACAGCATACATGCGAATAATATCGGCAGCGAGCGCCCAGCGTTTTTCGTCGAGGGCCTTCTTGACGAGCGGATACTTTTTGAGGTCGATATCTTTCTCGGACCAGCGTTTGATTTTAAAGTCTGGATTCAGCTTTTGCCAGCCGGCAATATATTTTTGATCCTGCTCAGGAATTGGCGCAGTACCAACCCAAACATAGTGAATGATTTTCGGGATTGCCACTATGCGCCCTTTTCGTAATTATCGAGGACTAGATTGTAGATTTCTTCCATGCGCGTTAGGGTGTGACTAATATCATGCTTCGCAGCACGTTTGACGCTTTCTTCCGACATACGATCATGACGTTTTTTATCTGCGATAATCTTCTGAATGCCGCGCGAAACCGCATTCGCATCGTCCGGCCCACAAAGATAGCCATTTTTATTGTTCCTTACCAACTCGTGGATAGCGCCAGCATTGACAGCGACACAAGGTAACCCACTAGCCATCGCCTCCATTAGGACAATACTCTGCGTTTCGGTTTTGGAAGTAATCGCAAATACCGTACCCGTGCGATAAAGTTGAGGCAAATCATCGCCAACTATGCGGCCAAGAAAGTGTGCGTTTTCGGAAATGCCAGCTTTTTCAATAATCTTTTCAAGTTTCGGACGCGCAGTACCGTCGCCAACTACAACGAGTTGCGCTTCTGGAATTTTTGCTTGCACTTTAACAAATGCTTCCATGAGGACATCAAGAGTTTTTTCTGGATCAACACGACCAACATAGAGTACGATTGGCTTATTTTTTGGGATGCCATATTTTTTATAGATTTCACTGTCCGCACGACCTTTCGCAAAACGAGACAAGTCAATACCATTACTAAGCGCCTCTACGGGCACTTTGAAAGGTTTGCGTTTTTGCGGAATTAAATCGGCTACAGCTTGCTCGGTAGGCATAGTGGCATATTCGCTACGTTTTAAGAAACTGATAAAGTAGCGATTCATAACTGAGTTAATTGGCTTCTTCGCAATATGAGGAAGTTTGAGCTGCTGAGTTAAATTATCTGGGTAGGCATGGTCGGTAGAGACAAGCGGAATATTGCGTTTTTTGGCATAGCGAAAAACTGCCAAAGCGACTGGCCCTGGCGTTTGATCGTGAATAATGTCTGGCTGAAAGTCATCAAGCACTTCTTTAATCGTCGAATAGCAATTTAGGCTGACATTGAGGCCATTTTTGTAGTAAATTTTTGGCAACTTGACGCCAATTAAACTGCGCGACGCAGGAACCTTATTTATCTGGTCTGGATATACGTGGACTTTCATCGATTTTAAGCGCACAACCGTAAAACCGAATTCTTCATCTTTTTCAATATAAAACTCGCCATCAATGCTCGGCGCAAGAACCATGACTTTATGTCCACGTTTTTTGAGACCGGCAGCTAGATTTCGCGAGAATACAGCTACGCCATTTATCATCGGGTAGTAGATATCAGTCGAAATGACGATTTTCATAACAATATTATATCATCCCTCATTTTCCGAATCGTCTGGCATTATGTCGAGATATTCATCTATGACTTCCGCCAGTTTTTCGGGTTGTTCATAGTTCACGAGATGGCCGGCGCCACGTATTTCAATAATCCTCGCACCTTGAGCGGCAGCACGATAGCGAGCAAGCTCCGACTTTGTTAGACGATCATGGTCGCCGATAATATACAACATTTCTTTACCTATCGGCGTAATCGTCTGCTCTTTCATTGAGATTCGCATATCGGCAAGGAGACTATCTGTTGAAGCAAAATTGCCAGAATACATGTAGTGGAGTTGGTCGATGCGCTTCTGTTGTTTTTTATCGGTTGTTAGGTAGTGAGAAATAACGTAGGAAGTTCTTCGACTTTTCATGATTTTATAGCGCGTACTTTTCGGCAAAGAATTTAGCGCGCCACTCGCCAGCGCATAGGTAAGGTTGCTAGATTTTTGCTGAATTCGTGTACGGAAAATTGGCGATATGGCAACGACTTTTTGCTGAACATCTTTCGGATATTTTTCAAGATAATGCGTCACAATGATTGAACCCATAGAGTGCCCAATAATATATGGCTTCACTTCATGCTTTTTGACGTATTCGTGCAGCCAGGTTGCATAGCCAGCCAAAGTTTTGTTGCTAAGCGCTTCGGCGTCGCCTGAGCCTGGAAGGTTCGGGTTTAATACATGATAGCCGCGTTCTTTAAGCTCGTCGCCTAGCTCAGATAAGCCATGCCGGTCACCACGAAGACCATGAATTAGAAGAATTGTCCCTTTCATAGCTTTGCAATTATTTCCCTAGCCTCAGCAATACTTCTTGTTTGCATTAATTGCGCACGAATATCTGACGCGCCAGGAAAGTTATTTATATAAATCTTATAAAAATGCTTGAGCGGGTCGTACGGATGCAAATCATATTTTTCATATAGCTCTAAGTGGTACAGCATAAGACCAATTAATTCCGAGCGATCATGCGCCTGCGGTTCTCTCTCGAAACAAAATGGATTCTGGAAGACGCCGCGTCCAATCATGATACCGTCAGCGCCTAATTCGGCGTATTTTTGCGCATCGACAGCAGACAAAATATCGCCATTTATGATGAGTTTTGTTTCCGGAGATAGCTCATTCTTTAATGCGACAATATCTGGTATGAGTTCGTAGTGCGCGCCGACTTTAGACATTTCTTTCTTCGTGCGAAGATGGACGGTTAGTGCTTCCGGCTTTTCGTTCAAAATACATGAAAGCCAGTCGCGCCATTCCTCGATGCGCGAGTATCCAAGTCGCGTTTTTACGGAAATCGAGATATTTGGTATTTCTTTTGCGGCGCGAATAATATTAACAGCAGTTTCTGGCGTCCGAATTAGGCCAGAGCCACCACCAGTCGCAACAACATGACGATCTGGGCAGCCCATATTTATATCAACCGCTTTAAAGCCGAGCTCTTTTGCAGCTAAGACAGTTTCCGTGAACATTTCTGGGGTCTTGCCCCAGATTTGAGCAACAATTGGCTGTTCAGATGGCTCGAATTTTAGCCGAGCCAGAGCATCGTGGCGCCCTTTCTCGCTCGAATAGCTATTCACATTTGTAAACTCAGTAAAAAAGATATCCGGGCGTGCGGCACTTGCTATAACTTGACGAAAAGCAATATCCGTAACGCCTTCCATAGGCGCTAAACAGGTAAAACCTTTCCGGAACTGATCCCAGAATTTCATAATTGCTAGTATATAATAATTTGACAAATTTATCTAGATGTGGTATGATGTAGGTATTGATCGGTATGCGTTTGCATTTCCCGAATAGCACGTTAAAGCGTTTGTTCTCGAAAAAGCAATTGCATACACAAATCTCATAGGCAAAATAGTTTTATTAAATAAACACCTTAAAAGGAGGCGTTATGTCAAATGAAAAGAAAAATCAACGCTCTTTCGAGAGCAACAAAGAAAATGGTAAGTATACTTCTTGCGATAGTTTTCACAATCGCAATGACCACAGGATGTTCGAATTCGACAACTAATGATAACGCTTCAGCTCCAAGCGAAGCCAAGACGCCCGCAACCCCCCAGAATATCAACTGTTCCAGCATAGTAAACAGCGAGCCGTCAGAAACGAGAGTCACGGAAGACTCTTCATCCACAGATGAATCGAAGGATATAAGCAGCTCAAGCGAATCCGAAGAGCCGGTTGATAGCGACGATAGCTCATCATCAGGAACCACACCAGCGGATGGCTTATATACGTACACAGTTTATGGCGATATTGAAATCCGGATGGGGATTAATATTGATGACTATATTGTCATTAATGACAAAGGAGAACCTTTTGTTCGCATCTTCCAAATGGCTGCAGATAACGGATGGAGAGGTAACGATATCTACTCCGACCCGAGCGATACGAGCACTGACGCCCTTTCGTCATATTATTTTACGCATTACGATGGAGATATTGAGACTAAATTAACCCTGATGGATTATTCGGAGTATATTGGCGATACTTATACTAGGCAGCTTTCTCTAATGAATGTCGAATTTTTTAATACTAATACCGGAGAGTACTACTATGGCGAGACAAATGATAATCCGGCGCATATGGATTTATTGCTCTTCGTAAGTAAGCACTACGAAGCATGCAAATATCGGAATGTCGGCGGTACTGGCTGGAAACTCAGCGAGGACGATTTAATAATAGTAGCATATTTACTCTGGTACGGAAGTACTAACCCGGGCAAGAATGCCTTTGATGCTGCTCAGTCTTTTGAAAAAGGCCATAATAGAAGCATCTCGAATTATTTATTGGAGTATGACTTGCCATAAGACATTAACTGCGCTAACAATGTTAGCGCAGTCTTTTTATGCTGTTACGTATTGGATATGACGTCTATCTAAATCGTCAGTTTTAGACATGACAGCAAAAATGCTATAGCTATCCGTTTCCTCGATTTTAATCTCCTTGATTTCTTCTTCGAATTGGTTTGCCGAGTATGGATATAGGTCTGCCGGCTCATATTCGGCGACCCACTCACTCAACTCCATAAGATTGAGGACTGCTACTACTTTTTCTTTTGTTAACCCTGAATAACGAGCAAGCAGCCCCTCGTACGACATATCAATTGGATGCTCTTTATAATATTCGGCGACGAATTCCGTCACGGCTGATTTTTCTACCAGCCCCTCTGCTTCAGCAAGACGCTGATCCTCTATGAACCTCTGATATTTCTTGCCTTGATCCCAATTGAGAGCCGTAGTATCATTTCCCGTTACGCAAGCCTCTCCGGTAATATAACCAAGATTAGCTAGCTTTGTAGAGTTCGAGACAACATCCATTACATCGCCTATTATAGGGACAGCCCCTAAAATCGCATCACCAGTACTACTACCGGTAGACCCACCATCAACTTCGCTAGCAATATTCTGATCAGCCGTCCCGAACTGAGAACTACGCTGACCGCAATAGATGATATACTTTCCTAGTTTACTATCTTTTTTAATCTTCGGAGTACCATCATCGCCCGTTACGTCTTCTAGCTGGTCGTCAATATCATTCACAATGTCCGCAGGCTGAGTGTTCATTGTACTAGTATCAGTGCCGATATATGGATTACAGAAAGCATCGCCGACGGCATGAATCTCATAGAGATCCGGGCAATATTTCTCTGTATTCTTTATCGCCTCCTCTGCCTCTATCCCGGCCGATATCGCGGAAGATTTAGGGGATAGGCTCGAAATAGAGTTCTGAATTAACGTACCCATGCTACTAGTAATCCTCGTTAGCGACGTAGCACTCGATGCTAGCGGTATCATTTGGTTAGCTAAACTTCCTAAGAATGTATATTTTGACGTCATGTCAAACGGGCTACGCGTTTCTCGCTCATAGCGAGCGTTTTCTGCGACAACCCTATCGCGCTCTTGTAAGTACGCGGCATAGCTATCCTGACTCACGAGATTTCCGCCCGAGTTTTGATGGTTTTTCGACATATACATATTAGTACCGGAGACTAATGCGTTACCTAAGTCTTCACCCACTACTTCAGTGGCAATTTTTCTTGTCAATACTTTTGCTACATGCGGCACCGCAAAGCTGACAATCGTAGCGACTAAGAGACTGATGCCTATGCTAATCGCAATCCCCGCTCCTTCTTCAATTAGTTTATCGACTAAGCAACCAATCCCAAGCGACAGTATACATGCAATTGTTACGGCCGTATCCACCACCGCCGACACTCCAGCCGCAGCTAGGCGCGCAATAGTACAGCTCTGGAATGCCTTAGCGGAAGTATCAACACTACCTACTATCTTTGCGATACCGCTACTCATACTATTTGTAAAAAATGATCCGGGAATGAAACTCTTTACGCTCGGGTCATTCGAATTAGCCATTTTCCCGCTATACAAGGAACTGATCCCCTCCGATTCCATAGCGGAACGACTCCTCGTAATGCTCGTCGAGTTAGTCACTTCAACATCAGCGTCATCACCCTGGGGATTATCTCCTGTAAATTTTACGTCTTTCACCTCCTCATATGTACTCTCATCCGCAGTCGTCATTGATGTCATTAACTCATGCAGTGGCGCGCCGTCGCCATCTCCGGCCTGAGCTTTTTGTATACCTTCCAGTACTGCGGACGCTGTCTTCACTATCTGAACAGCCTGGTAGGCCGCAACGATTGCCGATATAGTCCCCACGACATCAGCAACGCCACAATATAGGTTTGCAGCAGTACCAAATACATTACTAGCCATATTAGCTTTTGCGGCTACGGTGCCCGCAGTTTTAAGCTTCGATTTTACTCCATCGGCACTTTTGACTTTTCCGCCTTCCATTTCTACATCGCTTCGAGACAATGATACGTCATTCTGCTTACCGGAGTTGAACTCCGCATTCCCCGTACCCTGCGTCTTTGTATTTCCGTCGTTATCAGTAACTTCAACTTTTTCTTCCGAGACTTCCGTACCTGATACTTTTCCGCCAGCAGAGTCCGAGTCAGCCGTATCGGCCATAGTCTTGCGCATTTCGCCCATTTTTTCTTCATCGACTTTGCCACTCTTGTAGTCGCTCCAGACGCCACGGTAAACGCCAAGCTTTTTGAGCAGCTTTTCCATACTCGAGTCAAACCATGCACCGACGGAGCCGCGCCAAGTGCGCGAGCCCTCAGTGTAGCCAGTACGAAATTCCATGTCATTCTCAAAAGCATCTTCAAAACTTACTCTGCCATTTGTCGCAAGGCTCTTATCTGCAACGATGGTCTTCGTAGTGCCGTCGGCGCCGGTATGTTTGAGGACCGTGACACCATCAGCATCTTCCTCGACAGTAATATTAGATTTGGCTAGTTTGGCTTTTTGCTTATCGGAAATTTTAAATTCATCTGCTTTAAAATAATGCGCCTTAATGCAATCTTTAACTTTGCCGCTCTCTTTTGCGGTTTGCCACTTCAAGAATCTCCTTGAACGCATATTCTGCGAGATAGAGATCGAGTCAAATTTTTCTTGGAGCTGCGAGACAAGGCTAAACGGCATTGCCATCTGGCCGAAAAAACTAGCTCCGCCAAAGCCAAGCATGCCGACTAGTATCGCAATAATCGGGCCGGATTTCTTAAAATGTCCCTTGGCCTTGCTCATGCGGCCACTCTTTAGCGCATTTACGCCTTTCACAGCATTTTTAAACTTACTATCACCACCGAGGCCGTTCTCAGACGAGACATTATTTTCTTTTTGGCCGAGCGTAGAGTCCTTATCGCCGCCACGACCAGAGCGGTTGGGGTCCTGACTGGCATCTTTCTCGCCTTTTTTGAGCAATCCCCAGCTACTCTTGCCATCTTCGCCACGTTTTTGGCCAAAGCGGCTTTTGCCGACTGGGTCGCCATAGCCGTCGACTTCTTGACCGTTCAGTTTTGCGCCGGTGCTAACACCATGTTGATCGCCGCCAAAATCCTCTGCGGCCGCATCAAAGTCGCCAGACTCATCATAGTATTTACCACCTGCCATATTAGCTCTATTCTAACATACTTATGCTTTTGGTGTTGTTTTTTTCCATAAGATATGAGTTAATAATCATTAGGAGTGTTGCTTATGGCAAAAAAACAAAAAAATAAAACACAAAATAATTATTTATTATATTTAGCAATTGGCGTCGTTTCAGTCGCGATCGCCGTTTTTGTAGTACTCGCCATTATTAGAAATAACCAAAATGCGAGTACTGGCGAACATGACAATGTTGCTGACTACAATTCTGCGAATGAGATTTTGCAGAGCGAAGAAGACCTGAAAGATGAGGATAAGGTTGCGCAGTCTTCAAATAATGCAAAAGACCGTATGGAGGCGGACGAAAGCGAAAAAGCGACAGTAGAACAAAATGAGTCCGGCCTTTTGATTGCTGAACCGGAAATTAGTTTCGTGGCAAGCGAGGACGAGTATATAGTCGCAGGCGGTTCGATTCCGAACATTAACGAGACTAGCGGCACTTGCACTTTCGTATTCGAAAAAGGCGGAGAGCTCATATCGCAAGATTCGAACATTTTACCGAATCCAAGTTATATTAGCTGCGAAAACGTATCAATCCCAAAAAACAAATTTAGTAGTGGCGTTTGGACAGTAACATTAAAATATAAATCTAATACTTCGGAGGGTGCTAGTGAGACGCAAACTATTACAGTTCAGTAGTATTATCGCAGGACTTTCGTTTCTAGGCGTATTTTTTGGTATGGCCATATTAAACATGCCAGGAACAAAAGCCGTAACAGCAATGGATTTTAATGCTGGGAATATTATCGACGACGAGATATTCTACAACAAAGACACCATGACTGTCGCCGACATCCAGGCACATCTAAATAAATACATGCCAGCATGCGATACGTGGGGTACCGGAGCAGTAGGTAGCGGCAGATACATCAATGGCGTCGCCGTGCCACCAAACACTACGCGCGCGGAATATGCTCGTCAAATGAAAGCAGCCGGTAAAACGCGCTATCATGAGCCGCCGTATGTCTGCGTACAGAATTTCTACGAGAATCCAGAAACGCACGAAACGCTTTATGAGACGAATAATAAAATAAAAGACGGCATGATTTCGGCCGCCCAGATTATCTATGACGCCGCACAAAAGTACAATATTAATCCGCAAGTATTACTAGTTCTACTTAAGAAGGAGAGCTATGTTTGGGGCGATAACTGGCCACTGAAGGATGAATACAACACCGTCATGGGCTATGCTTGCCCAGACAATGCGCCGTGCAATGAGAAGTATTTTGGGTTTTATAACCAAGTCATGACATCCGCATGGCAGCTGAATTATTACAAAGAACACATATACAGCTACAATTATCGCCCATATACGACGAATAGTATCCTCTACTCCCCAACAACATCTTGTGGCAGAAAATCAGTTTACCTTGAAAATATTGCAACTACTTCCCTATACATATATACTCCATATACCCCAAACGATGCGGCATTAAAGAATTATCCTGGAACCGCTGCCTGCGGATCCTACGGAAATAGGAACTTCTTTATGTACTTTAGCGAGTGGTTCGGCAGTACGCACGTCGCTTCAGCAGTTGAACGAAAAATTATAGAAAGCTACGAGACATTATCTACTAAGGATCTCCTGGGTAGCCCAGTCGGCGCTACGGTCATTACTGAGACTGCAGCTTGGCAGGCGTATCAAAATGGCTTCATTGTAGGGTCTGCGGCTACTGGATATTATGAGTCACGCGGAAAGATTAGAGAAGCATGGGGCAACACTGGTTATCAATCCGGGGCTTTAGGGCTGCCGATTGGAAATATTGTTAACGGCGCCAATGGCGTTAGCTGGCAGGCTTACCAAA
>CAMHRH010000006.1 GCA_946187605.1 uncultured Candidatus Saccharibacteria bacterium | reverse complement strand
AGTTAGCTTAATGCCCTTTTCTTCAAAAGCATTACCAGTATTATATATCAAGGTCGTCTAAATCCGCAAGCTCTGCGCGGGTCTTTTTTGCCAATTCGCTACCTTCTTCAACTGGAGCGTCATCAGCTTCGACGGTTTCCTCTGTCTCAGTTTCCCCGGTAGCGTTCTCGACTGGAGCATCATCAGCCTTTGTAGCCGGCTCGTAATCGTCATTGTTTACAATCTTTAGGTTGTAGCGGGCATCATTTTTTGTGCCAAGTGCGCGGAGAAGCGTACGAATGCTCTGGGCAGTTGCACCACGGCGACCGATAATGCGACCAACGTCTTCTGGATCTACTTCAAGACTGAGTAATACACCTTTTTCATCAATCGTGCGATCGATCTGGACTTTGTCCGGATTGTTTACAAGGGTTTTTACGATATACTCTACGAATTGTTGGTCAATTGTGGACATATTTTCTCCATTTTTAGTTTATATATTCAGTATATCATTTTCAAAATAAAAACATAAAAAATATCCACCCTTTAAAGTGGTGGATATTTTTGGCTTTAGGCCTCTGCTGCTTCTTCAGCTGGAGCCTCTTCGACAGGCTCTTCCTTCGGCTGGTTTTTGCGAAGTTTGTCAGCATGTTTTGCGACAGCCTTCTTCTCGGTTGGCATTTTGACCCATTTTGGCATCTTGATGCCTTCTTTGGTTAGAATACGAATGACACGAGTGCTTGGCTGCGCGCCATTATTTAGATATTTTTCAACCTCAGCTTTGTCTAGTGTAGTAGCTTTGGTATGTGGGTTGTAGCTGCCGACCTGAGCGACGATACGACCCGAAAGAGGGTGACGTTGCGCTTCTTGGACGACTATCCGATAAAGCGGAAAAGCTTTACGGCCATTACGCTGTAAGCGAATCGCAAGCATAATTCTCCTTTAAAAATTAATAACTGCGGTAAATTATATCCTATTGTTGAGTTTTATGCAAGACGAGGTCAAGCTTCTTCTCATCGCCGTCTACGAAGTTTATCGCAAAATCGCCCATGTCGACCGTCGGTATCAATTCGGACGAAATTACAACCTGGTTATCGTCAACCTTCAAGTAATATCGAATTTCGCCTTGCCAAACACATACAACGTCGACTGAGCTTGGGCAGCGAGAATCTTCAATCTTCTCGAGCTTAATTGTCTTTGCGCTTAGTTCCGCTATTCGACGGGTATTGCCAGTCTCTAGTGAAAATTCTACATCCGGCAAGATATTGTCCGCAGGCCTAATATTAGCAAACACTAGCGCTACGATCAATGCGGCTGCGGCTAATGCCGAGCCCACGATGACCATTAAATTTTCTGTGTTTTTGTCGTTTTTAATTTTTTTCTTGTTTTTTGTCATTTGCTTTTAATTCTGGGTGTAATTTTTTATATTTACGAATTGCCTCACCGGCAGCTTTAACTTGCGCTTCCTGTTTACTATGACCGACGCCAGTCGCTTTGAGATGACCATTAATAAATACGCCAAGCGTAAAGGTCTTATCGTGGTCAGGCCCTTCTTCTTTCATTACTTGGTATTGCGGCGTCGTGTTTTCTAGGTGCTGAACGAGCTCTTGCAGATACGACTTTGAGTCGCGCCAGGATTCCGTCTCTAGGATTTCGTCAATCTTCACGAGACTATTGTCGTAGATAAACTTTTCGGCAGCCTTATATCCTTGATCCAAATAGATAGCGCCAATGATTGCTTCATAACAGTCCGCCATTATGACATGATGCGCGCGCTCAGAGCCATTCTTTTCACCGCGGCTTAGTCGCACTAATGGGCCATAGCCGAGCTTCTCGCCAGCTGCCGCATTTGCTTCTGTGTTCACGAGTGCGGCGCGCCAGCTCGTCATAATACCCTCTGGCTGCTCATAATTCTTGAATAAGAAATCCGAGCTCACGAGTTCTAGCACGGCATCACCTAGGAATTCTAGCCGCTCATTATGCTCAATAACGGTCGTTTTATGCTCATTAACATATGATCGATGCGTTAAAGCAGTAATGAGAAGATTAATATCATTGAATGCAAAGCCGAGTTTTTCTTTTGCAAAATTGCGATATTCGTCGATTTGTTCTTTATTCATCAGAAATCTCCACTACGAATCTTCTTTTTTGCGATAAGCATCAGTTTTTCAATATCCACATATTCAATCGCATCAAGCGCATCCGCAAAGCTAAACCAGCGGATACCATTCATCCATTTTTCTTTAGTTGGACGTTCATTCTTGTCTAGCGATTGCACGAGGTACACCTGCGTCGTCATCAAAACCAACTTCTCAAGGCGGCGATATTTGAAGTGAATCTTACCAAGCCAGGTTAATACCTCGACATTTTTAAGTCCTGATTCTTCGCCGATTTCGCGAATTGCAGTCTGTTTGGCGGTCTCGCCTGGTTCGATGTGTCCTTTCGGAATCGTCCAGCGGTTTTTGCTATCTTGAATAAGCAAGATTTCGATATCGCGCTTATCCGCGGTCATGCGAAAAACTATGCCGCCAGCGGTCGGCTCACGCACGATTTCCTTGATTTCTGGTTTCTTACGAAGAACGACCTGGCGAAGTTTCTCATGAATTGGTTCTTTGTAAGTCTGAGTAGGCAAGGCTTCTGGGACCTTGTACCCGTTGCGCTGTTTCGGAGAGCGAGGCGCGTTACGCCTGCTCGCTCGGCTGTTCGTTTTCTTCGACGGCGTCGGCCGCTTCTGGCTGCGCTGCGTCTTCTGGTTTTTCTTGTTCTGCATGTTTTGGTTGTTCCTCTCCACCGATATTTCGGTAAGCAGTACCAAGTACGCCATTAATGAACTTTGAAGAGTTTTCCGAACCAAAGGCCTTCGCTAATTCGACTGCTTCATTGATTGCTACCTTTGGCGGCACCGAATCCTTACGGCGCGTAAGTTCAAAAAGCCCTATACGCAAAACATTGCGATCGATTGATGAGATGCTGGAAATTGGCCATTCTGGCGCCATCGGCTGAAGCTCTTTGTCGAGTTGCTCCATCTCATCAAAAACTCCATGGGCGAGATCATGAACAAAATCCACATCCCCTAGGGCTTTGGCGTAGGGTTCAATATTCTTTGCGACGATACTATCGATGTCGGCTGAGGTGTCGCCCGCCTTACTTCGGAATTCATATTCATAAAGACTCTGAAGCGAGATAATTCTGCCGAGATGTCGATTGCTTGCCACTTTGTAATGCCTCCCTAGTTATTTTGTCTTTTTGTCAGTTTTCTTTTCAGTTTTCTTGCATGCACAAGGTTTGCTACCGCATTTCTTGCAAGCTTTCAGCTTGAGATTTGGGGTTTTCTTTGCGGTTTCGAAGGCCTTTACAGGCGAATGCTTGTTAACACTACGAGCAAGCTTGAGGCGCAAATGGCTGCGGCGTAGGCCGGTCTTGCGAGGGCTGCTCTGTTTTTTTGGTTCAGGCATGTAAAAATGCTCCTTTAATTAATAATAGATACTTTGGTTTATATATTACTATATTTTGTCTCCTTTTACAAGGTGGGCGTAGATTTGCTTATAGAGATTTTTTCGTATAGCTTATGCTATAATAATAAACATGAAGATTAGGAGGGCTAGATCCCGTATTCGTACGGTAGTAAGTTGTTTGATTGCGCTCGTTTGCGCTATTGGCATCTGCTATTCTGGCATCAAAATCATCGAGTGGAAGCTTGACTCAGACAAGACTGTTGCGCAGACCGCCGAGATTGAGGATTCGTCGGATGTCGTCGAGGTTGATGATAGTGAGGCCACCGAGACAATCCCGTCTGAAGAGCCGCCAGAGTCGCTCTACTGGAAATATATCAAGATGAAATTGCTTGACGTCGACTTTTCCGAATTATACGCAATGAACAATGAGACAATAGGCTGGATTCAGGTTGGCAATACGAATATTAACTATCCATTCGTCAAGACTAGCAACAACGATTATTATTTGAAGCACTCTTTCGACAAGACATATAGTAGCGCAGGTTGGGTCTTCGCAGATTTCCGCAATCGCGTCGATGGGACCGATAAGAATATGATTATTTATGCGCACGGTCGCTACGACACGACAATGTTCGGCTCGCTTCGCAACATTCTAACTAGCGGATGGCTGAGTAACCCAGATAATTTTATTGTCCGCACGGTTAACGAAAAAGAAAGCGCGCTCTGGCAAGTTTTTAGCGTCTATCACATCCCGACAACGAATGATTATATTCAAACTACGTTTAATTCGGACGATGAGTTCGCGCAGTTCGTTGATATCCTAAAAGGTCGCAGTGCGCACGATTTTAATACCACCGTATCAGGTACAGACCATATACTGACATTATCAACCTGCTACAGCAAGGAAGAGCGAGTTGTACTGCACGCAAAATTAATTAAGCGTCTTGCTAAATAATATCGCCTCCGTCAAATAGAAGGTCGTACCGCTTGGAACCATACTCATATCCAGCGCCGTATTCACGTTTCGTGTTTGCTCGTTCGTGTTTTTGATTTTGTTCAATACGATAACGGCGCTCCGTCTTGCCGCCATATTCTCCAGGAATATGTAGAGCCTCCAAACGTCCAATATGCCTACCAATCTTCTGATATGCATCCGCTTCGGCCATTATCTGCTCCAGCACGGCGTCATTTTCTTTCGCTGCTGCCCGTTTTTCGACATCTGCAGTGCCGTCCTCAGCATCCACGGCATTATTATCCTCGTCATTTTCGACATCCACAGCAGCGCCCTCGTCGTCTCCGGCATCATAATGCCCCGCATACAACTTCTCCATAGCCGCTTCATGCTCGTCATCTTTTCTCCGACTAATCATTTCATTATGGCCGTTTCTATCATACTTAGCTGCAAAGTCCCTAAACGACATTTCGCCAGTAACCATATCGTAGACATCATTAAATACCCCATCAAGAGTATTGATTGCCATCTCGAACTCTGGGTCATACTTCGACAGCTCCTTAAACGCGTCATCCTTATTAGCGCCGCCCAAAACACGACGCAGCTCTTCTTCGACTTTTCTATATATGGCATAGTGCTGCGAGCCAAGCACGCGCCGGCCACCACCGCTAGATTGATCGTTCGCTGCTTCACTGAGCAAGGCTGCAATAAAGCTCTGAGAGGATAGCAGTGCAAGAATTTTTATCTTCTCGCTGTCCGGAAAGTCATGCTCGAATACAACGTTACCCATTTCGTCGCGACTCGTAAGCCCAGCCAGTAGCTCAGTATTCGCACGACTAATCGGTATAACATAGTGCGGGAGTGAATGGGTGCCATTCTTATCTGCTTTCCACGCTTTCTCATTGTCGCCAGTATAATAACGGATACTTTGCCCAAAATAAGTGCGATTCTCTTCGCCCAAATCGTCGTCGCCGCTTAGCTCCGCATCGACATTCTCAGTGCGCTGCTTATACGGAAGAGAGCCCTCGAACATCTTGTGCATAAAAGTTTCTGGATTGATCGCGCAAGTAGTATCTATCGTCGCTGTAATCTTTCTCTTTTTCCCGTCATCATCTTCGCTTTCGAAAATGTCTAATATGGTATCAGTATTTCGCATCAAATCATCATATTCATAGCTCAGTACCGCATAGGTATCTGGAAAGATAATGCCATTGTTTAGCGCTGCAGTTATGACAGCTTCAGCAGCTTTCTCGGTCTCCGCATTAAAGCGCGCGCGTTCGCTATTGCCGCGTAGCTCGTCTTTTTTCGCTATCGATGCCTTTCTCGCTTCGATTTCCCTCTCATCTTTGGTCATCTCGGCAGCACTATAGGGTAATTTTTCGAAGCCAATCTTGCGCTTGTGCGACTGCTCCGCAATTTCAGCTAGCTCTCGAACTTTGCGTAATATCTCAACCCTTTCAGCCGATTGTTCCGTACTGTCGTGAGCCTCTTGGACACTTTGCGCTGCGTCACTTTCTTCCGAGCTCGCCTGACTTCGAAACTTTTCCATAGCTATATCATAGCATAAGCGAATAAAAAAGGAGGCCTAAATGGCCCCCTGGAATGTATCTGCGAGGATGTGCAGACAATCGTTACGCATCCTTGCAGAGATGGCTTCATTCGAGCCATTTTTGTAAGTTACTTTAAGGCGGCCACCGCCACCTTTGTACATTTTCCACTCGACGCGATGAGCGCATCGGATGGTGAGCTCGCCAGTAAGGCGGCTCAAAAAAGCATTATCGACACCTTGATACCGCGAGCTCCAGCTCACGATAGCAAAAGTCTCCTCCGCTCTAATTTCCAAGTCCTTCATAAACACAACCTCCCCTCGTGCAATTTCAGACAGGACTCTTTTTTAATTATACCACAGAATCAAAAAATAGTCAAGTAGCACACCTACGGTGGACTACTCGACTATTTCGGCTGTTTTATTTTATGACAATATTCACTAGACGATTGCGCGAAACAGCGATCACTTTGACGACTGTTTTGCCATCGATTAACGCAGCAATCTTTTCGTCTTTGTGTGCATATTCCTTTAGTTTCTCTTCATCTTTTGCATCATCAGCCGGTATCTGAATCTTGGCACGCAATTTGCCATTAATCTGGACTACCATCTCTACAGTCTCATCCACAAGCAAACTATTATCCCATTTTGGCCAAATATCGTCACTACCAAGCTTTTCGAGCATTTCTGATGCTAAGTGTGGCGCAAATGGCTTTAATAGTTTGCCGAGCGCGACTAGGTCATCTTTCGCAGCGCCAGATTTGAACAATTCATTCACGAATTCCATCATCGCAGCAACGGCAGTATTGAAGTTATTGCGATGGATGTCTTCGGTAACCTTCTTGATAGTTTTGTGGCGTAGAACCGTTGTTGCGGATTCGGCGAGATATTCCTTGTCAAATACAAGCGTCCAGCAACGATTCAAGAATCGATAGACGCCACCAATCGCCTCGGTGCTCCATGCGGCATCCATATTATATGGCCCAATAAAGAGCTCATAAGTGCGTAAAGTATCGGCACCATAGCCCTGATCTATTACATCGAGCGGATCAATGACGTTACCTTTAGACTTGCTCATCTTCTTGCCGTCAGGCGCATTAATATAACCGTTATAGAGCAACTTCTTTACTGGCTCGCGGAAGTTGAGATAGCCTTCATCGGCGAAGAATTTGCACCAGAAGCGGACATAAAGCAAGTGTGCGACTGCATGGTCGCCACCACAATAGACATCGGTCGGCGCCCAATAGTTCACTTTATCCTTACTCCAAGCTTCTTTACTATTGTGCGGGTCAGTATAACGCCAGAGATACCAGCTACTGCAGGCATAGCCATCAAGTGTATCAGTCTCGCGAGTCATTTCTTCGCCGTTGATTGTAACCTTCATAAATTCTTCAGACTTTGCAAGCGCGCTACGGCCGCTTGAGTCCGGCTTGTAGTCATCAATCTTTGGCAGCATGACTGGGAGCTGATCTTCCGGAATAGCATGCGCCTTACCGTTTTTATCGTAGGCGATCGGAATCGGACATCCCCAATAGCGCTGACGCGAAATTAGCCAGTCGCGCATACGATAAGTAACTTTGCGTTTACCAATCTTCTGCGTTTCAAGCCAGTCAATAATACCGTCACGTGCATCCGAGCTCGAGATGCCATTGAAGGCGCCAGAATTAATGATCTCGCCTTCACCATGGTAGCATTTAGAATCATCATCTGAATCTTCGGGTTTCTCAATGACTTTTACGATTGGTAAATCAAACTTCTCGGCAAATTCATAGTCGCGCTCATCATGCGCAGGGACCGCCATCACAGCACCAGTGCCATAACCGCTCAAAACATAATCGGCAACCCATATCGGGATTTCTTTGCCGGTTGCTGGATTGACAGCATAGCTACCAGTAAATACGCCAGTTTTTTCCTTGTTTTCCTGTCGCTCAATCTCAGACTTCTTGATAGCATTCTTGCAATAATCAGTCATTTTTTTGCGCGCATCTTCGCTAGTTATCTTCGTAATCAGAGGATGCTCTGGCGCAAGAACAAGGAAGGTTGCACCGAAAAGCGTGTCTGGTCGTGTCGTAAATACGCGAACAGTCTCCTTATGCCCCTTGATCTCAAAATCAATCTCGGCGCCTTCACTACGGCCAATCCAGTTCTTCTGCATAGTCTTAATCTTGTCAGGCCAGTCAAGTGAGTCAATTTCGTCGAGCAGCTCGTCTGCGTAAGCCGTAATCTTGAAGAACCATTGCTTCATTTTTTTCTTTTCGACCTCATGCCCACAACGCCAACATTTGCCATTTTCGACCTGCTCATTCGCAAGCACAGTCTGGTCGACTGGGCACCACCATTGATAATTTTCGGCTTGATATGCAAGACCTTTCTTAAAAAGCTGAAGGAAGCACCACTGAGTCCATTTATAATATTCCGGGTCGGAAGTGTTTATTTCGCGCGACCAGTCGATTGCGTAACCGAGACGTTTCGCCTGCTTGCGGAAGTTATCGATATTAGTCTTCGTGACTTCCTGCGGGCTAATGCCGGTTTTGATGGCATAATTCTCTGCCGGCAAACCAAAAGTATCGTAGCCAAATGGTCGTAGTACATTCATCTCTTGCTGCGTATAGAAGCGCGCTAGACAGTCGACAATCGAAAAGTTGCGGACATGGCCGACATGAAGGCCAGCGCCTGACGGATATGGAAACATTTCGGCGAGATACATCTTCGGCCGATTATCATTGTCTTTCGCGGCAAAAGGCTTCTCTTCTTCCCAGCGCTTTTGCCATTTTTCTTCGATTTTTAATGGATCATAGTGGCTCATAATGCTGATATTATACCATCATTTTTTAATCTAGCGAGTGGCGATAAAAGCATAAGCTTTTTGTATAGTAGCACGACTTGGTAGTGTATAATATAAGAATGGCAACTAAGAAAACTGCGAGTATCAAAAAAGCCATACAGAAGAAGCGCACCGCAAAGGAAGCCGACAAGGCAGCCCAAAAGCGTAAAAGTACTTCCAAGAATGGCATGAGTTTATATTCAAACCTCGCTTACAAGCGTCGCGTTAAACAAGATCAGCGCGCACGTAAAAAAGCCGAGGAATTAGCGAAGCTACCAAAGAATCCTTTTTTGCGTTTCTTTGCGCGGCTAAGACCAGACCGCTTTTTCAAGTGGTGGTTTTCTAAAGAGAACCAGCTACGCATATTAAAGATTTTCGTAGCATTAATCCTATTAGTTATTATTGCAATCGGCGGTTTATTCTTATACTTCAAGAAAGATTTGTCTGAAATTGATCCAAACGAGCTCGCGAATCGCGTCCAGGATACCGTAAATGTATATTTGGATCGCAACGGTGAGGTGCTTTGGGAAGATAAAGGTAGCGGCGATTACCGTTTGGTTGTTGATGGTGGCGATATTTCCACTTACATGCGCCAAGCGACGGTTGCGGCCGAGGATAGAAACTTCTATAACCACATCGGCGTGGACTTCGGTGCGCTCATTCGCGCAGCTTATATGACAATCAGCGGAAAGCAGGTTCAGGGTGGTTCCACATTGACCCAGCAGCTAATCAAACAGGTTTACTTCTCCGAAGAAGCGCAGGATCGCGGCATCTCCGGCATTCCGCGCAAGATCAAGGAGGCTATCCTCGCAATTGAAGCCGAGAAGATGTATGACAAAGAGCAGTTGATTACGCTTTATTTGAACGAGTCGCCATATGGCGGTCGTCGTAACGGCGTTGAATCGGCGGCGCAGACTTATTTCGCAAAGAGTGCGCGCGATCTCGACCTCGCAGAATCTTCACTACTTGCCGCTATTCCGAATAACCCAGGCCGCTTTAATCCATACAATGTCAGCGGTAATGAAGCTTTAATCTCGCGTCAGCATTACGTGCTCGATTCGATGGTCGAGATGGGCTACATTACGAAAGAGCAAGCCGACGAGGCAAAGGCGGTGGATATTATCGCAAAGATTAGACCAGAATCTGACCAGTACGCCGACATGAAGGCGCCATGGTTTGTGCTCGAAGTTAAATCGCAGCTCGAAGCAAAATACGGCATAAAAGTCATGCGCGAAGGCGGCTTCACGATTAAGACCACACTGGATTTGCGCGCGCAGCGCATTGGTGAAGAAGCTGTTGCGACCGCAATGGCAAATTCACAGCGCATAAATGGCTCCGATAACGCCACGCTGACCTCCGTCGACGTCGAGACAGCCCAGGTTATTGCGATGGTCGGGAGCGTAAACTGGAACACTCCTGGTTATGGACAAGTCAATGCGGCAACCTCCCTGCTCGAGCCAGCATCATCGATTAAGCCGATTCTTGACTATACGCCGCTATTTGTTCAACGCGAAGGCGTGAACTATGCCCCAGGAACAGTCTTGCGCGACGAAAATATCGATAAGATTTATTGTGCCGGCAACACTGGCAAATGTTCGCTTCGCAATGCGTCTCGTCGCTTCTATGGCGACATTACAATACGACAAGCTCTCGCCGGGTCGTTGAATATTGGCGCAGTTAAAGCACTCTATATTAATGGCATCGAAAACAGTCTCGATGTAGCACATAAGCTCGGAGACTTATCGTATTGTGCGAACGGCGAGTTTGCCGGTCTCTCTGCGGCAATTGGTGGCGGTTGCGGTGTTCGCCCAGTCGAGCACGCAAATGCCTATGCTACACTTGCCCGTGGCGGCGTCTATAAGGAACTTAGCTATATTCTAGAGGTCAAGAATGCAACCGGAGATGTGATTGAATCGTGGAATGATTCCGAAGGAACGCGCGTTGTCGATGATCAGGTCGCATATATGACGACGAGTATCTTATCCGATGTTCAGGCACGTCGCTGGATATTCGGCAGCCTCGCATCCGCAAAAGGCTTCGGCAACCAAAGCAAAGTCTGGTTCGCAGCAAAGACCGGTACAACAGATAACGGTAGCGGTAGAGCTAAAGATTCTTGGGTTATGACCTACTCGCCTGTGCTTGCAACCGCTATCTGGAATGGCAACCATGATGGGCATGCGCTAGCGAGCGATAACCACACTATCGCATTCAATATCAGTGCGAACTATCTTGACCGCGTGCACGAGGAAGTTTATCTAGCCGACGGTAAGTGGAATTACGGCGAAAAAATCAATGAGCCAGCCGGAATGCAACATATGACCGTTAACGGCAAGACAGATATTTGGCCAAGCTGGTACAACAAGGGTAAGTCGTCTGGTATCACAAACGAAACAATGATCTTTGACCGCATCTCTAAGAAGAAAGCGACTGATTGTACGCCAGCTGAGACTCGCGAAGAAGTGACCGTTTCTAAGATGATCGACCCAATGACAAACCAAGAAGTATTCTACGCGAGTGGCTACGATACCGAAAATGAAGATGACGTACACGCCTGCGGTGATGCCAAACCAACTGCGAGCATCAACGTGACGCAGAGTGGCGCCGGCTGGAAAGTAACTGCCTCGATTTCGAATGGGCGCTATTACCTACAGAACTACACACTATCCGTGAATGGCTCTACGGTGAAGAGTGGCGATATTAGTACGAGTGGTTCAATTACCTATGAAACGACCGAGCAGCCAACTAGCGTATCAATCGTCGTAAACGATTCAGCCGGATACTCGACAACGTCAAGCTGGTCACCAACTACGACCGAATAAAAATAAGCCCCCCTTGCGGTAGGGGGCTTATTTTATTTACGACTACGACCGCGCGTTGCTTTTGCTTTCTTTGACGGATTCGTTTTTTGGCTTTTCTTCGGCTTCGAATCAGCTAATTTCGCAAACATCATTTTGCCGGCCGCAGTTTGGAGATAGCGTACAAATTCAATTTCAACTATCTGGTTTTTGCCAGCAAAGCGGTCAGCATTGTCCACGACGACCATCGTTCCATCTGGTAAGTATGCGATCCCCTGATGCGGATTAGAACCGACCGAGATAACTTTTACGTTCAGCTTATCACCGGGTAAATATTCGCTACGCAAGCTTTGTGCGAGATTATTAATATTGATTGCGTCGATATGCTCAACTGCAGCGACTTTCATTAAGTTAAAGTCATTTGTCAGGATTACGCCATTATGTTCTTTCGCAAGACTCAATAAACGCTCATCAACCTTAACACGGTCGCCTTCATCTTGATATATCTCAACATTCGCAAGCTCAACACGCTCGAGCTCATTCACGACATCGAGGCCAAAACGAGCACGCGCACGCTTCTCGCTATCCGAACCGTCCGCCAATAATTGCAACTCACGAATAACCGAACGCGGTACTAATATCTCATCCCCCAAAAAGCCTGCCCTAGCTACGGACAATATCCGACCATCCATTAGCGTAGATGTATCGACAAATACTTTTCTGCGAGCATTTTTCGCGCGTATACGGCGGTTACTAAACTCACGATATGCTATTGCGCTAGTTTCGGCAAAAATCGCCAATAGTACTAGTGTATTAAATAATTCCATTCATATACTCTATAATGTTTTTTGCGTTTTATCAAGATGACAGTGCGCCACAAAAATAACCGCCTAGGCATAGAAGGCGGCTACCTTTGAAGTAATGTATACTATTAGTATAGCATACTTTGCCAAGAAAGTCAATATCTACTCAGAGACCTCTTTGATTGCGCTCTGCAGAGTGCGAATACTGCCGTCGAGGCGAATCTGCTCGTCTGGCGAAATCTTGAGGCCAAGGCGGCGCACGATGCCATTACGGCCAACTACTGCCGGGAAGCCATTGTACGTATCGCTTAGCTCATCGTAATTACTGACGGTGAGAATGCGGTTTTCGTCGTCGAATATACAATTGGTTATCGATGCTAAACACGAACCAATGCCATAATAAGTTGCGCCCTTCTTTTGAATAATCGTGTAAGCCTCTTTGCGCGCATAATCCTCAATTTCCGCGCGATCGTCGTTGCTAATTAGGTCCATGACAGGCTGCCCGCCGGCGCTGGCGCAGCTCCACAGAGCGAACTCCGTATCGCCATGCTCGCCAACTTGATAGGCGTGGATATTCTTTGGATGAACGTGGAGACGCTGCGACAGACGATAGCGAAGACGTGCTGTGTCGAGAACCGTCCCCGAACCAATTACGCGCTCTGGCGGCAAACCGGAATAGCGCCAAGTTAGATACGTCAAAACATCCATTGGGTTGCTAACGATCAGGAAAATGCCATCGAAGCCAGAAGCCATAATTTGACCAATCATATCTTTGAAAATCGCAGCATTCTTCTTTAATAAGTCCATGCGCGATTCGCCTGGCTTTTGCGGCACACCGGCAGTAATTACGATAAGATCGCAGTCAGTCGCATCAGCATAGCTACCGGCATAAATTTTTAGATAGCTTGGTGACACTGCGAGCGTATCACGAAGGTCAATTGCCTCGCCTTCAGCATCCTCTGTGTTAATATCCACTAGAACAAGCTCATTAACGCTAGTACGTTGCTGGACGAGTGCAAAGCCATAGCTCATGCCTACATTTCCAGTACCAACAATCATTACTTTATTTGCCATTTTTATGTTTGCCCTTTATTTAACTGCGCTTATTATACCATAAGCATTATACTTTCGTCCAGTCAGCAGACATATCCAAGTATCCGTTCATCTCAAGCATTGTTACTGCGCGACTAAAATCTTCTGCCGGAATTGCCACAATCTTCGCTGCGGTTTCATAGTTACCGCCACTTTCGCGAATCGCGAGATAAACCTTGCGCTCAATGTCGGATAATCCGTCCAGTTGCAATTCATTATTTAATCCAGGGTATAACCCCAGCGAGATTAGAATATCCGAGACATCCGTGTATGGATTAGCAACTTTTAACATCTCATTCGTTCCAGCCGACATTGGCCGCGTTATATCTCCAGGCACGGCAAAAACATCCTTACCCTGCTTTAGTGCAAATTCGAACGTGCCCTGCGTACCAGACTTTTTTGACGCTTCGACAATTAGCACCACGTCTGCTAGCCCCGACACGATGCGATTGCGAGCCTGGAAACAGTATGCTTTGGTCGGAAATCCTGGTGCATATTCGGAAATAATCGCACCCTTCTCGATAATCCGTTCAGCAAGCTCACGATTGCTCTGGGGATATATTTTATCGATCGACGTCCCGAGTACAGCGATTGTTGTGCCGCCAGCGTCCAGACAGCCGCGATGTGCGCATGAGTCGATGCCGTAGGCCATGCCGCTCACGATTATAACCCCACGCTTCGCAAGCTCATATGCCGCCCGATACGCGATGTCTTCGCCATATTCCGTGCTACGACGCGCACCAACAATTGCGACGACAGGCGGTCTTGAACTAGGTATAGCACCAGAATACCAGAGCTTTTCAACAGGCATCCCGACTTCGCTATTTTTACCACAACACTCGAGGCATTCTAAAAATGGTTGATTTATTGTAGTTTTAAAGTATGTCATAGCGCCAAGTTTAGAACACTGCAAAAAAGCGCCAAAGCATAACTGTGTTATTCTTGGCACTTTTTAGAAAATGTTATCTAATTGTCTTCGCGACGCATTGGCGGAAATGGTACACCCTCGCGCGCCGAAACCCCTTCGAACAACCAGAAATTGCGCTCGGAATTACCCCAGCCGCAAGTTGGCGGCATACCGTACTCGAGCATTTCTACGAAATCACGGTCGAGCATCTGCGCCTCGTCATCACCAGCGTCGCGCATTGCTTGCTGTTTCTCGAAACGCTCTAGCTGGTCGAGCGGATCATTAAGCTCAGAATATCCGTTACCCATCTCGGTGCCAAATATTACCGGATGGAAGCGCTCAGTAACACGCGGATCGGCTTCATGCTTCTTGGCTAGCGGCGATAATTCAACTGGTTCATGAATTAACCAGAACGGACCAGCAGATTCCTTGCGAATAATCTTCCAGAGATAATCAAGCAAACGGCCAGCACCCATAGAGTCGTCGTACTTTACGCCATGTTCACGCAAAATCGTCTTAATTTTATCCAAGTCCGGATTAAACACATCGATATCGAATTTTTCGTGCAAAATATCCGCATAGCTGATTCGTGGCCATTTGCAGTCAAGATCAACCCGCATGCCGTCATGTTCAAATTGTAAGGTACCCCAAGTCTCTTTACAGACGTATTTTATCATTTCCTCATAGAGATCCATGCCATCTTCATAATCTTGGTAAGCAGCATAGGATTCCATCGCAATATGCTCCGGAAGATGTTCTTCGTCCATACCTTCATTGCGAAAACGTGGCCCTATGTCATAGACACGCTCAAAACCGCCACCAATCAATCTCTTGAGTGGTAACTCGTGCGAAATACGCAGGTAGAAATCCTGATCAAGCGCATCCATATGAGTAACAAACGGGTTCGCATCCGCACCGCCAGTTGTATGCTCGAGTACTGGAATATTTATTTCGACGAAACCGTGGTCATTTAGGAATTGGCGCGTCGCAGTCCAGAACTTCGCGCGGCGCACAAAACGTTCGCGCACTTCCGGATTAACCGCCATATCGACGTAGCGACGACGAAGGCGCTCTTCTTTATTCGTAAAACCATCGCGACCAGGAAGTGGACGCAGAGCCTTAGTCAGTAAGCGCGGCATATCGCAGAAAACAGAGACTTCGCCAGTCTTAGTCTGGCCAACTTTGCCAGTAGCTTCGAGAAAATCGCCAGTATCAAGTTTCTTCGTAAACTTAGCAGCGTCGTCTTTTAGGAAGACTTGGATTTTACCAGAATCATCTTCGACGACGACGAAGGCGAGCTTACCAAAGCTGCGAATACTTATGATTCGACCAGCAATACATACATCCTTGTCGGAAAACGCATCATAATTGCCGACAATATCACCAATTTTTGTATTGCGATTCGAATGAGCTGGATATGGATCGATACCAGCTTCTTTTAGCTCATTTAATTTGCGAATTCTTTCATCGCGAAAATCTTTAAGAGTAGCCATACTGTATATATTATAACATAAATACTCGATTATTCATCTTTCGACTAGTCAGCTTTATCAATAAAAGCACCCGACTGACGCGACCAGAGCTTGCTATATGCGCCACCTTTATTTAACAGTTCAGCATGCGAGCCCTGCTCGACAATCTGCCCATCTTTTAATACTATGATGCGGTCAAGGCTAGCGATTGTTGACAGACGATGCGCAACCACAATACTTGTCCTGCCCTTCATTAGCTTCACTAAGGCATCCTGAATGAGAGCTTCCGACTCTGAATCGAGCGCCGACGTCGCCTCGTCTAGGACTAGAATTGGAGCATCTTTAAGGATTGCGCGTGCAATAGCAACACGCTGACGTTGCCCACCAGAAAGTTTAATACCGCGTTCGCCAACGAGCGTCTGATATCCGTCAGGCAAGCTCGAAATAAACTCGTGCGCATTCGCTAGTTTTGCAGCACGCTCAATCTCGGCCTGCGTAGCATCCGGCCTTGCATAGGCAATGTTCTCGGCGATCGTACGGTGAAATAACGCAGTCTCTTGCGGCACATATGCGATACTTTCGCGTAGCGATACTTGTTGGACTTTTGAAATATCCTGACTATCAATCGTTATTTGGCCGTCTTGGACATCCGCAAAACGCAAAAGCAATTTCGTTAAGGTAGTTTTGCCGGAGCCGGAAATCCCCACTAGGCCTACTCGCTCACCTGGCTTGATATTCAATGAAAAATCTGCAAAGATTGGTTCTTTTGCGTCATGATGTTTGAAGAGAATTTTCTTGAAGTTAATTTCTCCACGGTCAACTTTCAACTCATGCGCACCTTTTCGATCGACGACCGTGTCTTTAGTGTCAAGAATTTGCGTCATTTCATAAGCATCGCCAAACACACGGTTGATGCCCTTGAAGATGTTGTTTACATCCCAAAGCTCACCCATGATTGAAATTGAGTAGTTCACTATCAGGATTAAGGTCGAAATTGATAAACCAAATAGCGGACGACCAACCATCATGAAAACAACAATAATCGAGACAATGCCGACGTTTACAAAGTTAAAAGTCAAATCACGCTTCATCGTTGCGCGCATCTGCGCCATACCGGCATTCATGCTAGCGCGACTAAAGTTGGCGTAGCGACGACGCTCATGAGCCTCGCGGCCATATGACTTGACCGACAATATGTTTGACACAGAGTCTGCCAGCTGTCCAGTCTGTTTGTTTTCAGCCTCGGCCCATTCGCGACTAAGATGCGAGATTTTCTTGAAACTTAATGCCGAGCATAGGACGTAGAGAATAATGAATACAATTAGACCCGTCGCAAACAACGGCGCACGCATAAACAGCACAATCATAATTGAAACTAGCATCGAGATTAGATATAGAACATCAAAAGTCATGACGTCAAAGAAACGCTCGAAGCTGCCGATAAATTTATTTGTCTGCGATACGAGCGAGCCGGAAAAACGGTCCGAATGGAATTGCATTGACTGTGCGCTGACCTTATCGAAGCACATTGTTGCTAGGTCATACATCGCCCTTAGTTCCATCTTCCAGCACCAATATACACGCAGCCAGCCAATAATTGCCGAGCCTATGACGTGGCACGCAATCAACGCAATGGCCTGCGGTAATAACACCGGGATAATCTGATCATTACTTAGACCGTTTGATATCTGGTCGATCATGTTTGCAAATATATATGGCACAATCGTAGTACGCGCAAGCACAACAAGCGGAGTTGCAATGAGCGTCCCAAAAGTGTATAGTTTGTATTTTTTTAGCACTATTCCGTAATAGTGCAGAGTGCGCAGCGATACTCTGCGACGCTCTTTTTTTGAAATTTGTTTTGACATTTTTTAAATTCCTTAGTTACCTCGAAATATACGAGGTGTTTATTTTTTCTAAAAACAAAAACACGCTAATTTTCCCAACCATATTAGCGCATTTTTAAAATATCTTTGGTGAGTGCTTTAATTAATTGCGGAAACCTTAAATATCTTTCCGTTCGGAAGCTTTACTTCCTCACCAACTTTTTTTCCGAATACTGCTTTGCCAATTGGCGATTCGTCGCTAATTTTGCCTTCAAGCGGGTTAGCTTCAACGGCGCCAACTAGCGTATATGTATTTTCTTTACCATTCGACTCGAGTGTAATTGTCGAACCCATCGCGACTTTTTCGCGCTTGCCCGCCTTGATAATCTTGGCATGGAGGAGAATGTCTTCAATCTCAAGGATACGGCCTTCGATGACTTTTTGCTCGCCGCGAGCTGCAGAATAATCTTCATTTTCGCTCAAGTCGCCATATGAACGAGCGGTGGCGATTTTCTCAGCAATCTCAGGACGGCGCGCTTTAAGTTCTTCGAGTTCTTTTTCTAAATCTTTGCGGCCTTCCGCGGTAATATTAACTGTTTTTGCCATTTTTATATCCCTCCTCACTCAAGAAAAATAGGAATCTTACTGTTATTTCTGCACTAGTTTAGCAGTAAATTCTTCTAATGGCAATAGTTTTGTATCCGCCTCAGTGCGCGATTTAATCTCGACCGCATTATCAGCGAGAGTCTTATCGCTAATCACGACGCGATATGGGATGCCAAGCAAATCTGCGTCGGCAAACTTTTCGCCAATACGTGCCTTATCGCGGTCGTCTAATATAATTTGTTCAGGTGCTTTATCGTGCAAGTCATTTGCGACTTTCGTGCCTTCCGTGCCGATGCCGACTACATAATACTTGTATGGCGCAATTTCCTCCGGCCAAACAAGTCCTTTTTCGTCGCTAAGCTTCTCTGCGATTACGCCCATGACGCGGCTAGGACCAATACCGTAACTGCCCATAAAGACTTTCCGGCGGTTGCCGTCCTCGTCGTTATAAGTAAGATCGAGTGCTTCGGAATAGCGGTAACCGAGCGTAAAGATATTACCAACCTCAGCAGCCTTATGCTGCTCGAGTTTATTCCTATCGAGACCGAGTTCTTTCAATACCTCATCAGTATAGACCTCTTCATTAACAGCGATGCCCTTTTCGCGATCGAGATAAATGATATCTTCGCCAACGTCAGTTAAGGTCTGGAATTCATCGGAGTACTTACTGAAAGCGCCGCCACTTGCAAAGGTACGGAAGGTATCGTTGCCGATACCAAGACGATTAAAGATTTTTTTGTAGCTCTCTGCGCACTTTTCATAGAATTCATCATGCTCTTCGCGATTCTTGCTGAAGCTATAAAGGTCCTTCATCATAAATTCACGCGTACGCATAATGCCAGATTTGGCGCGAAGCTCGTTGCGGAATTTCGTCTGGAACTGATAAGCGTAAACCGGCAAATCCTTGTAGCTGGAAATATAACTTTTCATCAGTCGAGTGAGCGGTTCTTCGTGCGTACAGCCGAGGCCAAGTTCGCCACCAGCATTGAGTTTCGTTTTGAACCAAACATCCATTACGTCATCACTCCAGCGACCGCTAGCTTCCCAGACGTCTCTTGGCTGCAACGCCGTCATACGAAGCTCTTGCCCACCAATCGCATTCATTTCTTCGCGGATAATCTGAATAATATTCTCAAGCGTACGCATACCAAGCGGCAAGTAGTCATAAACTCCAGCCATTTCTTTGTAGATATAACCGGCGCGCAAAAGTAGCTTCGCACTTTCACTCTGCTCATCTGCAGGTGCGGTCTTTGAGGTTTTGGTAAAGTTTTGACTAATTTTCATATTGATAGTATAACACTATTTTCTGAAGTGTAGATACGACAAGATGCTAATTGGTAAGAAATAGGCGCACCAGATTTCGAGTGCGATGTAGTGCCGTAAAGATTACCTAACAGCCGCAAGAATGCTAGTTATTCGGCTTATATTGCAGTTTTTCTTTAATATTAATCTTACACCAGATGCGACCAATGATCTTCCAGAATGCGTCCAAAATAAGCCCCGCCACTAGACTAACTGCGACCAAGAAGCAGAATATTAAAACCGGATATTGAGGCATGAATATTATTCTTTGAATCCAATGATAACAGAAGAAACTATGGAGCAGCCACATGTTCGTACTTTGACCGCCAATAAATACTAGCAGCTTTTTCGGGTATTTTAATATCGGCGCGGTCAATAAGACAATAGACGCTGATATGATTACAAAGGAAAAAATTAAATCATAATAGTTCGGAGAATGGCCACGTAGCCAGATACAAATCATTATTGCGACTAATGAAAGCAGGCAGTAAAGGTAATTATTGCCGAACTTTTGCTTAATTTTGCTAAACCAATCGTATCGCGCAATAATACATCCTGCGGCAAAGAATGGCAGATAGCTCAATACACTTTTCAACTCGTTCCATAAAACATTCGTTTCATCATTCAGTGGGGCTAGTTCTAGTATTTTTGGCA
>CAMHRH010000005.1 GCA_946187605.1 uncultured Candidatus Saccharibacteria bacterium | reverse complement strand
TTGATTCCGAAACTGGCGAAATGGCAAAGGCTAAATTCGTAACTCTAACAAAGGCTGAAACAAATGATGGTTCAAAGACCGTTTATTATGACGCAAATGGTTGGATGCTGTATGGACACCAAGCAATTGAAGAAAAGAATTATTTCTTCAATAAACATAGCGGCGCTATGCACAAAGGACAATTACATGATGGTGGACATTGGTATTTCTTTGATTCCGAAACTGGCGAAATGGCAAAGGCTAAATTCGTAACTCTAACAAAGGCCGAAACAAATGATGGTCCAAAGACTGTTTATTATGACGCAAATGGTTGGATGCTGTATGGTACTCAGGAAATAGATGGCGTCAAATACTGCTTTAGTTTTGGGAGCGGAGCAAAAGTGGTTGGACAGTTCTATACTGGAGGCCATTGGTATTATTACAACGAAGAGGAATCTGATTTAGCAAAATCCAGGTTTGTCGCTTTGACATCAGCCGAAACAAATGATGGTCCAAAGACTGTTTATTATGACGCAAATGGCTGGATGGTACATGGCGTGTATAAAATTGATGGCAAATACTACTATTTTCATAATTGGTCCGGTAGATGGGAACAAAATGACGTTGTATTTGGCAATATAAAGTACTTAATTAAAAATGGCGAGCTATACGGGACTATTCTTTTGAATGTTCCATATTATTCACAAAACGATTCGCGTTGGGCAAATCGCAAGTATGGCCTATCTACTATTGGGAAGACTGGCTGCTCGGTGGCAGTTGGGGCATCGCTAATAAACTATTTTGCCGGGACGAGTATGATGCCATATGATACTGCTTGGCTATTTAATAAATGGGGCGATTATAATGCGAATGGCGTATATGGTACGACTTCGCGGGTTTGGCGCAAAGTCGGCAGCGCGTTTGGGATTAACTTCCGAAATAGTTTAAGCCTAGGTAGCATGATAGATCATTTGCGCATTGGTCATATGATAAAAGCGTCGGTACAAGGACTTCCATTTATGAAGGGCGGCGGCAGTCACGCGTTGCTACTTATGGGACTTAATGGAAATGGTCAGACTTATGTATATGATCCGGCAAATAGCAGAAACAATGGTTGGTATAGTGTGGAGCAGATTTGGAATCAGCGCTCGACGAGCTATGAGGATTTGTATGACGGCGGCCCGTTCTTCGCGATGTGGCGTTAGGAAAGGATAAAAAAGGCCCTCCAAAGTAGGGCATGATAGATTTGATGATGGTGCGCGAGGAGGGACTTGAACCCTCACGGCCGAAAGGCCACAAGATTTTGAGTCTAGCGTGTCTACCAATTCCACCACTCGCGCATTTAAAGAACAATATTAGTTTAGCATAAAATGGGGTCGTATGCTAGAATATAGGTAATGGAAAATCGGAATGGTGGGCAACTCGGTTCTGCTTCGGGTTCTAATGTTTGGGGGCAAGCTGCAGCTAAGAATGCTGCGAATGCTGATGCTGCCGGACTTAGCTCTGCGCAAAAACAGCAGCAGACAGTTGCCGCAATGGCCCGCCAGAAAGTACTAGAAGTATATCGTAGCCAACAGGCACAGCAGGCGCCGGTCAGTACTTCGGCGCAAGCGCAAAACAACGCTGTCTCGCAGGAGAGGAGAAATGTTGCGGGTGGTGCGGCTATGTTGCAAAACAATTACCGCGAGCCAACACAGGCGTCGCCGGCGCCGCAGATACGGCGGGAAGATTGGAGGCGCTATCATTCGGCTTGGCAGAGTTACTATCAGAAATATTATGGCGAATATTATGGTAAGGCCGCAAAAGACTATGTCGCAAAAGAGAAGTTAAAGATGGAGCGCGATGCGGCGGAGCGTGAAGAAAAAAATAGAAAAGAGCGAGATGCGATGGTGGCGCTTGCGTCCAATGACGAGAAATCGCAGGAGAGTCAGAGCGCATTTAAGGCAAAGATTCAGAAGAAGGTCGCGAAACGAGCGAAGAAAATGCGCAAGTCGCGTCATTTTGTGCCGATTCTGATTGGCCTAATAATACTAGTTGCTGGCTTGTTGTTTGAATATAATCAGGTAATTGTAGCAAATGTGGTTGCCTATATGTCGCCAGGTAATACTGAGGTGAATGATATTACGGCAATCGATCCAACAGTGTCGGCAAATATACATGACGCGCCGACTTTAATGATTCCGAAGATAAACGTTGAGGTGCCCGTTACGTTCGGGTCAGCGAATGATGTTCAGTCGATGATGACGGCAATGTCGAACGGCGTGGCGCATTTTACAGTGCGTGGCGCAAATGCTAATCCTGGCGAAGTGGGGAATTTCGTAGTGTCGGGACATTCGGCGGGTAATGTCTATAGCGTCTCAGACTATAAATTCATCTTCTCTGGATTAACGCGCATGGGTGAGGGTGATTTGATTTATATGGATTATAATTCTCAGCGTTATACATATCGCGTAACTGGCACGAAAGTAGTGGACCCGTCTGACGTGAATTCGCTGCGCCAAATTACTAATTCGAACGCTGGTAAGCCGATGATAACACTGATTACCTGTACGCCGCTGGGCACTTCAAAATATCGTTTACTAGTGTACGGTGAGCAAATTCATCCATCGTATGAGGCGGTAGAAGTTGAGGATCCGATTGATGATGGTGGCGAGGAAGAGGAGCAGACGATGCCTCGAAATGACGATTCGCCATTCACTCAATTCTGGAAATGGCTGACTGGTCAGCAGTAAAGTGAGTTTTTCTCGATTAAGAGACTGCTAATAAAACTAAGGTTTATGCTCCTTGGATGCTACTTATTGTGGTTATTATTGTAATTTAATGCGTTTGAGGATGTGTTTTGTCGCCGTTTCTTCTGTGGTGGCGGTCGGGTCGGAGTCGGACGGCGCGTTAATAGGGTCAGAAGTGGTTTCTTCCTTGATGGCATCGAAATAGTAGAGATAGCGGTTATTCTCGCTGATAATTACTGGGAAGGGATTGTCTATGCTGGAAGCGACCTTGCGGCGATTATTGCCATCGAAGTCGCGTATAATAATTTCATTGTCGGAGTTTCGCCAAAGTAAGTAATCGTCAAGCCAGTTAATGGATGCGAGCGGGGTAGATATGTCGTAATTGTAGCTAGTCTTAGTCTCGATATCATAGCTAGTGATTGAGTTGTTTCCGGCAAGCACGATGACGCGTTGTGGTGGGTTGAAGGAAGCTAATTCCGGCTCTTCGTTGAGTTCTTGCTCATAGGTCTTTTTGAGACTATTTTTCTTTTCTGACTTCGAGTATGATGGGTATTTGCCGCTTAGAACCGTGAAGCGCTTGTTGATACTGTACGCTAACCAATCTTCGTTCCAGTAGCTACCCATAGCAAGTTTAATGGTTGCTGTATTTTTGTCGAAATCGTCAAGATCGGTGATATGGACATAGTTATCTTCGCCTTCGCGGTAAGTATTTAAAGAGTATAGAGTAGTGCCGTCGCTTGTCTGTTCGGCGTCTTCGTTTGGAGCAATAAAGGAAACGGTATCGTGGTTATGAGCAATTTTTATAACGTTTTTAGCGATTGGCGCTGCGGCCGTAGAGTTGCTCGTATCGATGAGGCGTAGGTTCCCATCCTCGAGAGCCCAGAGTTTGCTAGCGGAGCTATTTGCGGCTAGTACTATATCGAAATTAAGTCCATATTTTTCAGTTAGATTAATACTGTTTTTTGGACGCTCGAGGTCGAAGATATGCCATGAATACTTTTTGTTATCCGTTGACCACTTAGCAATAATTTTGTTGTTGTTATCGTTCCAAGCGACAATGGAAATGGCGCCTTCGTCTGCCTGCTCTTTGCTGCTGCCGAGACACTCATCGAGGGGAATTTTATCCGAGCGTGGCTCGTCGTCTTGAATCTGATAGCGATATAGATATGGACTAGTTTTTGACGCAGTAATTAGGTATTTGCGATTAGGCGAGAAGCTTGCGAAGCGAAGATTATGGATGGTTGTAATGTCGGATATTTCGGGGTTTGTAGGGAAGAGACGTATCCAGTCGACGCGAGTGAGCAAACCGGCGTCAACTTTGAGATTTTGCGACCAAGTGTCGTAGCCCTGTTTGGTAATTGAGATGGCATGATTTCCGCCGGAGAGTAATTTGCTGAGTTCCGTGTGGCCAAATTGGCTCTTGTTGTCTATCGAAACGGAAGCGTCGGATGGACGTGAGACGAGTTGAACGTAGCCGAATTGCTCGAATTTTCCGGTTTCATTGAAAGAGAAACCCATCGCAATAAGCATAAGGATAAAAACAATCACGACTACTGATATGCACATGAAAATATTTGTAGCAATCACGCGAATGTTGCGGATTTTTTTAGACTTAGCTCGGTCCATAAATTGGTTACATTATAACATAAATAATGCTAATGATTTGAAATTGGAGCGATGAACAAAAAATTTAAAATGCTTATTGATTTATGATTGCTTATGTTTTAAGCTAACATTAGCAAGTTAAAGAGAGGTAGAACGTGGATCAGATTAAAGTTAGAACTAGTGCGTCAACGAGAGTAAGGAGCGCTAGTTCGGTTAATCGTGCACGTACACAGAGCTCTACCACTTTGAATCGAAAATTCGTTAAAAAACCGTCCGCTAGGCGAGAACAAGCTGTAACAAAAGTGGCATCTTCGCAGCCGCAGGCAGTTGCGACTCAGGCAACCAGTAAAGATGCAGTGCGGATAAATGCTGCAGTTGCAAGGAGTTCAAAGGCGGTAGCCGGCCAGACGAGGCAGAAACGCGTATTGATAACGAAGAAAAAAACAGTAAAGGTGCAGCCCGTTGATTCGAGGGCGCAGCAGTTGAGCAAAAAAAGTATTCAGGCCTCGGAAGGTACAAAGAAGGAAGTAATTTCAGAAAAGCAGATTCAGCAACGGTTGTCCTCCAGGACTGCTTCGAATGCTATTTCGCCAAGGATGTTAGCGTCAATGAAACCCATGGTGGAAAGTAAGAGGGTTACGAAAACTCAGGATAAAGAGCCGATTGCGCCAGCGAAGGATGCGGCGATTGCAAGAGCGGCGAAGGCCAGAATTGCGGCGCGCAAGACACAGCAGACCGGGCAGCAGCTTACTGCGCAAGAATTGAAGGAGCAGGCAATACAGAAAGCTATGCGTTCGGTTGCGACGATGAATGCGAATGCCGCAGAAGACGCAGCGCGTGGCAGTTTTTGGAAGAAACGTAGAGCTACGTCGATTATTGCGATGATGATAATCGCATTTGGTCTGTTGGGATATTTAGTTAGCGTAAACCTGCCCGACATCTCGGTGCGCGTTGCAGCGATGCATGCTGGCATAGAGAAGGCGTACCCGAGTTACGTACCATCTTCGTATCGTTTAGATGGGCTCGTAAAGGAAGATAATGGTCGTATTACGATGGCATTTAAGAATGATAGTGGACAGAGCTTTACTTTGATGGAAGAGAAGTCGTCGTGGGATTCTTCGGCAGTATTATCGAACTATGTGGCAAAAAACTGGGGGGTTAGTTATTCGATTACCAAAGGGCGAGGGTTGACGATCTATGTTTCTGGATCGAATGCGGCCTGGGTGAATGGCGGTGTATTCTATACGATTACGGATGATGCTGGGTCGCTGAGCGCGAGTGATTTGCATGATATTGCGATTAGTCTATAGATAGTAGCGTGCTAAAATTAGAAAAAGCGAAGGAGTCGTTATGATTGATTTTAGGTGTGATTATAAGAAGCTTATTTCGGCCGATGAATTTGAGGTGAGAGTTGACGAGGCGCGAAATAATATATTGAGAATTCAGCAAGATGATTTTGGCGGTTGGGCAGATTTGCCGATTAATTATGATAAAGATGAGTTTGCACGAATTAAGAAAGCTGCAAAACGGATTAATTCAGACTCAAAATACCTAGTTTGTATCGGAATTGGTGGTAGCTATTTAGGACATCGTGCGGTAATTGAGGCTCTTGGTGGCGAACGGAATGGTGTGAAGGTCCTTTATGCGGGCAATTCTTTGAGTGCGCGAGGACTAAGGACGGTGATCGATGAGATTGGCGATGCTGATTTTTCAGTGAACGTAATCTCGAAGTCTGGCACTACGACCGAGCCGGCGGTGGCATTCAGGGTGTTTAAGAAGATGCTAATTGACAAATATGGTGAGGAGCTGGCTGCTAAGCGTATTTATGCTACTACGGACGCGAATAAGGGTGCGCTTCATGATGAAGCGATTGCGCGTGGCTATGAGACTTTCGTTGTTCCGGACAATATTGGTGGGCGTTACTCGGTTCTAACTGCGGTAGGGTTGCTTGCAATTGCAGTTGCTGGCATAGATATCGATAAGCTCATGGACGGCGCAGAAGAAGAGCGAGCAGCTTTGATTTCCGACGGTGGTGAAGCGGCTAATTATGCAGTCTTGCGCAATGTCATGCTTGAAAAAGGCTATGATATCGAGGTTTTGGCGAATTTCGAGCCGAGCTTTATGTATTTTAATGAATGGTGGAAACAGCTATTTGGCGAGAGTGAGGGGAAAGACAATAAGGGTATCTTTCCGGCGAGCGTCGTTTATTCAACTGATCTTCATTCGATGGGCCAGTATATGCAGGAGGGGCGTAGGGCTTTGTTTGAGACCTTTGTCGAGGTAAAAGCAGATGATAATTCGGTCTTAGTCCCTGCAGAGGATGGCGATTTGGATGGACTAGGTTATCTTGAGGGGCGTAGTTTGGATAATATCTGCAAGGTCGCAAATCAGGCTACGCGCGACGCGCATGTGGCTGGAGGGGTTCCGGTGATGCGTATATTGATTCCAGCAGTCGATGAGCGATCGATTGGCGCTTTGATATATTTCTTTGAGATGGCATGTGCGCTAAGTGCGTTTACGTTGGGAGTTAATCCTTTTAATCAGCCAGGTGTTGAGGCATATAAGACGCGTATGTTTGAATTATTAGAGAAGCCTGGTTACAAGAAATAATGTTCTGGAATTTTGTAAAAATCTTTTTGATTTCGATGGTGCCGCTAGTTGAGCTTAGGGGTGCTATTCCTATATCTCAGGTTTGGGGGATGCCGATTGTCTGGTCGTACTTAGTATGTATTATTGGAAATATGCTGCCAGTACCATTTATCTATTTGTTTGCGGAGCGTTTTCTTGAGTGGGGAAAAGATAAAAAGGTGATTGGAAAATTTTGTACCTGGTGTCTCAAAAAGGGGCATCGGGCCGGTAAGAAACTTGCCAAGAAGGCCGGTGAAAAAGGCGCATTTATCGCATTGCTATTATTCGTTGGCATACCTTTGCCTGGTACTGGCGCATGGACCGGAACGTTTGCGGCGAGCTTTTTGGGATTTGGATTAAAGAAGTCAGCAATTGCGGTGATGGCTGGTGTGTTGCTTGCTGGCGTGATTATGATGACTGCAAGTATGCTTGGTGTTGCACTATTGTAAATATGCTTATGTTATCATATAGCTATGAGTGAAGATGAGAAAATAGAGCCAACTATACTCTATAATGAGGAGTCAGTAAAAAAAGATACTACCGCGATTCCGATGGATTTGGGGCGACAGCAGCAAAAGAAGAAAATGGCGGGGAGCACAAAAGCCCTGATTGCTTGCGTGGCGGTTTTTGCGACTTGCGCGGTAACGCTAGCTGTGGTTCTCGCTTTTGTGTTATCGAATACGGGTAGCGAAGCAGTATTCGGTAGTGATTCGAATATTAAGGGGGAAACTCCGTCTGGAAATACTTCGATAGATTTGCCAAAACAGGCGATTTCGGACATGGACAGTAGTAAGATTATGCCGGCGTCGCCAGAGAGCGGTAATATTGCAGATCGAGTGCGTGGTAATGCAAAATCGAGTGTTACGGTGATAGAATATGCCGATATGCAGTGTCCGGGATGTGCCGGTGTGATGTCTTATATGGATGATCTTTATGAAAAATATGGTGATAGGGTTGCATTCATATATCGGCACTATCCAATAACTAGTCACGTAAATGCGCGTCCGGCGGCGATTGCGGAGGTATTTTTGCGGCGTAGTGACTGGATTTCATTGAGCGGTAGCGCGTTAGATGATGAGTTTACGGATATATTTGAGGATGTCGCAGGTGGTTCGGCGGATTTAGCAAAGTATGCAATTGATTTGAAGAATTCAAATATTGCAAAAAAAGTCGATAATGATAAATCGTCTGGAATAAATGACTTTAAAGTAAATGCAACGCCAACTATTATCGTTAATGGAGAGAAAGTCGATTTCGGCGGAGGAACATTAACGGAGGTTGAGAAGGGTATTGCAAAAGCAATTGAGGCGGCGTTAAATAAGTAAAAAAAACTGCCAGACCTTTGCGCCTGGCAGTTTTTTGTTGCACGTATAGCTTAGCGCTTGAATGGGTTTGAAAGACCGAGTGTGGAGTTCGCTTCGGCGATGCGCATTAATTCATTATATTTAGCAATGCGTTCGCTGCGCGATAGGGAGCCGGTCTTAATTTGGCCAGTGTCGAGACCGACGGCAAGATGCGAGATAGAAGTATCCTCAGTTTCGCCAGATCGATGCGACATAATACAATTGTAGCCGTTTTTCTTTGCAAGAAGTACGGCGTCAATTGTTTCCGTGAGCGAGCCGATCTGGTTTGGCTTGACTAGGATAGCGTTGCCGGCTTTCATGTCGATGCCTTTTTGGAGAAGCTTAGTGTTGGTTACGAATAAGTCGTCACCTACTAACTGGATGCGGTTACCGAAGCGTTCTGTAAGCATTTTCCAGCCATCCCAGTCATTCTCGCTGAGGCCATCTTCGATGGAGACAACTGGGTAGTTGTCGATAATCCAGTTATACCAGTTAGCGAGATCGTCGCTAGACTTCCAGTCGCCATTAGTTTTTAGCTCGTAATGATCGTTGACGGCAAACTCTGAGCTAGCAATATCCATGGCGATACAAATGTCTTCGCCGACGCGGTAGCCGGCAGCCTCTACGGCAAGTTTAATGAGTTCAAGTGGTTCGTTGTTGCCGTCTTTAACGCGTGGAGCGTAGCCACCTTCGTCTCCGACAGTTGTGACATAGTTGCGACTCTTGAGAATCTTTGCGAGGGAATGGAAAACTTCTGTGCCCATACGTACAGCATCATTCATATTAGCTGCACTGACTGGGATAATCATGTATTCCTGGAAATCTGTCGACCAATCAGCGTGCGCGCCGCCATTCATGACGTTCATCATTGGCATTGGGAGGCGCATTTCGTCAGTAGTGCCGGCAAGTTCGGCGACATATTCGTAGAAGCGTTGCTTCTTTGCGTGTGCAACGGCTTTTGCGGTTGCGAGGGAGACGGCGAGAATAGCATTCGCGCCAAGATGAGACTTATTATCGGTGCCGTCAAGATCAAGCATAAGGCGGTCGATTGCGCGTTGGTCGGTAGCATCGTTGCCAATTAGGACATCGGCAATTTTATTATTGACGTTCCAGACGGCTTTGAGAACTCCTTTGCCGCCATAGCGTTCTTTATCGCCATCGCGGAGTTCAAGTGCTTCGCCGGCACCGGTTGAAGCACCGGATGGGACGGCGGCGCGTCCAGCATGATTGCCTTCGAGGATAACATCGGCTTCGACGGTCGGGTTGCCGCGCGAATCAATAATTTGGCGAGCGTGAATATATTTAATGTTTGTGTCTTTGTTGTGCATAGTATTAGATGCCTTTCTCCCTTATGTAACTATAGAAACTCTGTATTTATCATAACATAAAAGCATAAAGTTTTTGCAAAACAAAAGCGTTATATGTTAAGATTTAATTAAATTTTATTATTTAAGGAGGGCAATTTTATTATGGCTACTAAAAAGCAGCCTGCGACGAAGAAAGTGGCATCAAAGTCAAGGACGACTTCGGCTCGTTCTTCGAGTGCGAAAAAAACTAAGAAAATATCGGCTGCAATGCTTTATAAGGAGCGCAAACCGGAGAATCATCAGGTATCTGGCAAGTATAAATTCTTTTATATTACATTTGCTTGTACGACGATTTTCTTTGCCGCTTTATCGGTTTGGCTATTTGTTTTTGCATCGGAGGTGCAAAATAAATACGAATCGATTGAATCTTGCACGCGCGCACATACTCGTTGTCACGTGAGCTATGACGAAGAGGGTGTTATGAGCGTTGAAGGGGAAGAATAGGGATGGACGAGAACAACCAGACGAGTATTCTCGGTACGACTGGTGCTGCTGGTGATCCAGAGCTTACTCCTGAGCAGATTGCAGAGGAGGCGAAAGCTGAGGAGGAATTTATTTCTGCGCCAGAAGATACGATTACGAATCCATTAGTGCCAGAAGAGCCAACTCCGGCTGATGTTCAGGAGAATACACTAGAGGGGGCAATTGGTTCAGGTGATCTACAGACGGAACTTCCTCAAGAGAATATCAACTTAGTGAGCAATGAGAGTAATATGCGGAACGATGATAATACGGTGGCCAATGAAGCGCCGACGGAATCAGTAGAGCCGATTGCGCCGGCTGAGCCGGTTGCTGGACCGGCGCCGGTTGAACCTGTTCCGGCAGCGGAAACGGCTGGCGTGAGTAATGTATACGAAGAGCCGAAAAAGAAGGGCAAAAAAGGCTTAGTTATTGGTCTCGTAGTTGGCGGCGTTGTATTGATTGGCTGTGGTGCCGGTGCGGCAGTTTGGGCGATGATGCATGAGTCGTCGGAAAATAGCGTAAACGATGCATTAGCTAACTTCTTCAGTGCGGAGAATATTAAGATTAGTGGCACAATGTCGGGAAAAATGGATGATGATTCTGGTCTTGGCATGAGCAACTATACGCTTAATATGGATGGAGCCAGGTCGGGTAAGAAGATTAGCGGAAATGGCACGATGAAGACTAAGCTCGGTGATAAGGAAATCGAGCTGAAGTTTAGTGCTGCGTATGTTAGTGGCGACGATGTCTATTTCAAGATTGATGGTATTAAAGACATTATGTCGATAGTTAGCTCGGGCTCGCTGTTTGGTGAGGAATTATCATATATGTCATCTTATATTGAGCCAGTTATTAGTGCGGTATCTAGCAAGATTGATGGACAATGGTACAAGATTTCTGCTTCAGATGTCGAAGGAAGTGATAGCTTCTCTTGCATGACAGGTGGATTGACGGAGCTTCTTACCTCGGATGTCAGTGGGGCGATTTCCGAAGCTTATAAGAAGAACCCAGTATATAAAGTTGACGAAAAAGCTAAAGTTGAGGAAAAAGACGGCGTCAAATATTACACTGTCGTGGTTGACGAAGAGAATGAAAAAGCATTTAAGGATAGCGTAAAAGATATTGAAGGTGTTAAGAAACTATCGAAATGCTCAGAGAGCAGCTCTTCTAGCAAAGATAAGGATGATGCTTCGAGTCTGAAAGATGCGACGGTTCAGATTGGCGTTAAGCCTTGGTCGCATGAGCTTGCTGGCCTCAAGATTAAAAGCGATGAATCTGAGGGTGAATTTACGGTTAAGTATGAGAAGACTGAAATCGAAGCGCCAAGTGACGCAAAATCATTTAGCTCAATTCAAAAGGAGCTAGAAGAAGCGATTCAACAGGCTCTCATGCAGTCGATTTTAGGTGGTAGCGGTAGTAGCTCTCTATTTGGCGGTGGCAGTAGCTCTCTATTCGGCGGTGATAGTAGTTCGCTGTTTGGTGGCGATAGTAGCTCGCTATTCGATCTAGACGACCTAGATGATTTAGACCTTGATAGCGACGACTATAGCGACTTACTAAATCTATTTAATTAAATAGATTGATTGAAAAATACCCGGGCGGCAAAAGCCTGGGTATTTTTTGTGATAGGATATTATTAATGACGCCTAAGCTTAAAGAAAAATTGAAGCAACTGCCGCGTGAGCCGGGTGTATATTTTCATAAGAATCGCGAAGGCGAAGTGATTTATGTGGGCAAGGCAGCGATCTTACGGAATCGTGTGCGACAATACTTTCAATCGCCGGAACGCAAGGACGCAAAGACACGTGCATTAGTTGCAGAAATAGACGATACGGATTGGATAGTAGTTGATACTGAGATGGATGCGCTCTTTCTCGAGAGCGAGATGATTAAGCGCTATATGCCGAAGTGGAATATATTGTTGCGTGATGACAAAACGGTTAGTTATGTGCGCATTGATATGAAGTCGGAGGTGCCTTACGTAACGATGACGCGAAATCCCGAGGACGACGGTGCAGAATACTTTGGGCCGTATTATGGAAAAACGGCAATAACACGCGCGCTGAGGGTGCTTAGAAGAATATTTCCATATTATGACCGGCCGTATACGGGTCGAAAAACGTTGAATACGGATTTAGGCTTAACTCCTGGTATCGAGGTCGGAAAAATGACGCCGCGAGATTACAAACATGACCTTAGGCGGATGATCAGTTATCTGAAGGGGAATCGAAAGCGGTTAGTGCGCGATATTGAAAAATTAATGTACGAAGCGGCGGCTAACGGCGAGTATGAAAAAGCGGCGGAATATCGGAATCAGTTTTTTGGCTTGAAAGGTTTGGGTACGAAAATCATTTTTTCGGACAAGGAATACCTGGATATTTCGAGCGACCAGGCTTTGCAGGAGTTGCAGGCGATTGTCGGGGTAGAGAAGCCGCTGGTGCGGATTGAGGGATATGATATTAGCCATCAATCGGGTACAAACGTGGTTGGTTCAATGGTATGTTTTATTAATGGCGTGGCTGACCGGACGAAGTATCGACGCTTTAAGCTTCGAAAACAGCAAAATAATGATCCTGAGAGCATGAGTGAAGTGTTGACGCGACGATTACGGCATTTAGATGATTGGGGGCGGCCAGATTTAATCGTGTTGGATGGTTCGGTCGGGCAGTTATCGGCAGTGCGTCTGGCGTGCGATGAGGCCGGTATACCAGTTATTGGTCGCGATAAGAGCGGCGACCATAGTAAAAATGCGCGCGTGCGAATTGTGGTCCCAGAAGGTAAAGAAGATTATCGGATGATTGAACTAGCACCTGATAGCCATATTGCAAAATTGATTGCGCGGATTGACGAGGAGAGTCATCGTTTTGCGATTCAGTACCATACTTTATTAAAACGCAGAGATGCGCTAAAATAGAGCTTATGATTAAGAGGCAGGTGCTGAGCTTTATTCTACGCTGGTTTGTTTCTGGCGTGGCAATGTATATCTGTATAAACTTTTTTGGCAGTTTCGTTGAAGGCGCAGAGGAAATGCGTACGAGTTTTTGGCTATATGCTTCGGCTGGCTTAATCTTCTCGGTCATTAATACGGTAATAAAGCCGATTGCGACAATATTCGCCTTGCCGATGATATTACTAACGATGGGGCTTTTTACGATTATCGTGAATGCGGCGATGGTTGGTCTGACAATTTGGCTTATGCCGGACGTTAAGATGACTTTTGGTGGCGCAATCATGAGCTGTTTGCTGATCTCTCTAATAAATTACCTTGTCAACTTAGCGATGCCTGATGTAAAATAGAAGTTATGGATATAGGTGCGTTTTGTAATATTGTGACTTTAGTTTCGGCAATTTTGTTGATTTTGTTGATTTTGCTTCAGCAGCGCGGTGCGAGCCTCGGTGCTGGCTTTGGTGCAAGCGGCGAGCTCTTTATTGAGCGCCGCGGTCTCGAGAAGTCGATGTTTAATACGACAGTCGTGATTGCATTTATTTTTGCGCTGTCGATCCTAGCAACACTAATCATTTAATAATGAATAAAGACGAGAAAAAGAGTGGGCGTAAACGTTTCAGTAGGAAACGTATTGTAAATATTTATCACGAGTCTGCCGATAAGGTAGGGAAGCATTTTGCGGATAATTTTATTGCTAGGATTCGTAATATTCATGAGGTGCGTCTATGGGTGATAGAGTGGGTGTTATTAGTGTCCGCGGTATTTCTTTTCGCTTTAGTTCAGATTATGTGGTATGACGATTCGTATCGCGTTGAGTCATTTGCGAATGGTGGCGACTATGCTGAAGCGGTGCTTGGCGAGGTTAACTCGATGAATCCGCTGTACGCAGCGAATAATGCCGAGCGTACACTTGGCCGATTATTATTCGCTAATCTTGTCTCGCCGGATGCGTCGGGGCATAACAAAGGCGAGCTTGCGAAGACAGTCAAGATGGATGATAGCGGAAAGATATGGACCGTCACGCTTCGAGACGGGATTCTTTGGTCGGATGGCGAGGCGATTACAGCTGATGATGTGATTTATACTATTGATTTGATACGCGATGCTTCGGCAAAAACAACGGTTTCAGCGGATTTTTCGCGCGTAACAGTCAAGAAGATTGACGATAAGACGATAGAGTTTACTTTGCCATCAACTTATGTTGATTTTGCGGATACTCTGGAGTTCCCGATTGTGCCAAAGCATATCCTTGGTGGCATCAGCCCTGCTTTGATTTACGAGAGTGATTTTTCGACAAATCCGGTCGGATCGGGGCCGTTTGTTCTAAAAACGATGCAGCTTAACAGCTCGACTAGCTTAAATACACGAACGATTTATTTGAGTCGTAATGACAATTATTTTCTAACAGATACGAAACTTGATTTGTTTACTTTGAAAACATACAAGAAGCGCGATGATATCGTAGAGGCTTTAAACGCAAAAGAAGTGACGGCGACGGCGGAGGATATTAGTGGCGACGCATGGTTATCGAGTGATATTTCGGAGCGTGAAAGCTTATTGAATGGCGGCGTCTTTGCTTTCTTTAACACTGAGAATGGTGTCGTTAAGGATGCGAATTTTAGGCAAGCGATTCGTCGTAGCGTGAATATGCAGACAGTGCGTGATGGGCTTAGCGAGATGAGGGTGCTTGATTATCCTATACTTGTACGACAAGAAAACCTAGAGTATCCAGATGTGCCTGGTTATGATATTGGGGCTGCGAAAGAGCTTCTCGAAAAAGCTGGATGTAGTTATAACGAATCAGGAAAAGTCCAAGATAAGAATGGCGAAGAAATAAAGCTGCGTGCGGTTGTTCAGAAGCGGGGATTGTTGACACAGGTAGCAGAGCGTTTTGTTGAAGAAATTAGGCAGTTAGGGGTAGGTATCGAGCTGACAATCTTTGACGAGGAGCAAACTTCGGCGGATTTCTTCTCGACAGTTGTGCGGCCACGCGATTATGATATTTTGTTTTATGAAGTCGATTTAGGTGTAAGTGCGGATCCATTTGTTTATTACAGTTCGACACAGGCTTCGGCTGGCGGTTGGAATTTTAGTAATTATTCGAATGGCTTAGTTGACGATGCGCTTTTGTCGGCGCACACGACGACAAATATGGCGATTCGGAAGGCTAAATATGAGTATTTTCTGAAAGCATGGATGTCGGATACGCCGGCGATTGGCATATATCAGTCAAGCTTAAATTATTATTACAATTATGACGTGAAGATATTCTCGGAGAATGCGGTATTGACAGATGCGTATGACCGCTTTGGCGATGTGCGGTTTTGGGCGGCGGATAAGGCGACGGTGAATGTAACGCCGTAAGTTTAGCTTGTGCTTGTGAGCGGGGAAGGGTTGTGCTATAATTTAGGTATCGTGCGCCCGTGGTGGAATTGGTAGACACGCTAGCTTGAGGTGCTAGTGGCTATTCAAACGGCTGTGCTAGTTCGAGTCTAGTCGGGCGCACCATACTGAAGTTAAAATTGCCTATTTGGGCATTTTTTCTTGTCGTCGTTTAGCCGAAAACCGCATTCACGCAGAGAAAAACTAATCTACGTCATTCTAATCTTCAATCATCTTTTGCATTCTAGTTTTGTTTGCTTGCCCAAAAAGGCTTATGGTATTAAAATGATATTAGATTAAGGTGTGAGGAGTATGAAAAAAAATTGGGCTAAAGTAGGCTTAACGCTTTCACTTGCGAGTGTGTTTTTGTTATCATTGGTTTTTTCGCCGATTGCGAGTGCTTGCATCAATGGTGACGGAACGACGGATGGAGCAACGAATTGTATCTTGGATAGCGAAGAAGAGGGCGAGCATACAACTGAGCTTCAAGAGTATTTTACTGTCGAGAAGTTGGTAGATTTTGGTAGAGCGACGGAGCTAGACCGCAGCTACACGAAAGAGATCGAAGTTCTTAATAATACTGTTTCGGACGTAATTATCGATGCGGAGATTGTGAAGAATACTGATGTCAATGAGGAGAATGCGAAATTATCAGATTGGCTAGTATTTGTGGGCGGCGTCTCGCATTTTAATATTCCATCTATGGATAAAAAGTCGGTTAGTATTCGCGCAGTGATTCCGGCGGATGCGGCGGTTGGAGCGCAATATGCCAACGTGGTTTTAAGGGATTCGAATGGGCATTCCGATGTCGCGGTGGTTAAACTGGAGATATCCGGTGAAAATGCGAAATACGAGAGCGAAGCGATGGATGCATGGATTGATCCGATTCATGTTGGTGAGAATATAGTTGGGCGTGTGACGATTAAAAATACCGGTACATCTGGCTTTGAATCGCGTTATGAATTGAAGGCTAAGAGTGTTTTTGGCAGTGACTGGACGACAGTGAAGGTAGATTCCGGAGAGGTCTTCCCAGGTAAACAGATAGATTTTTCGACTAGTGAAGTGATTGGTTTTGGCATATATTCTGTCGAGCAACGTGCGACTTTTGTAAATTCGGAAGGGCGCATTGTTGAGTCGCTACTGACGCGTACGGTAATTAATTTGCCTTGGTGGGGGCTTGTAGCTGCAGGCGGAGTTATCTTATTGATCATTATATTAGTTATTGTGATTAAAACTAAGAAGAAGCACAGTGGTAGCTCGGATAAATTAGAGAAAGAAGAGCGTAAGGCGCGTAAGGCGGAGATTGAGAAGATTGAGGCCGCTGAAGAAGAGGCAATTGAAGAGGAAAATGCAGCTAAGGACGTCGAAAATGAGGATATGGCCGTAAATGTAGCTAAAGCAACGAAGATTGCGCCGCGTCAACCTATAAAACGTGTAGCGACAAAACCTGCGGTAGCGGGGAAGGCAATTTCGATAAAGGTGTCCGACGGTAAGAAGCCGGTGGCTAGGCGGCAAGTTAAAAAGATAATGTAGGAATAAAATAATTTTGCTGGGGCGTATAGCTTGATGCTTAGGCGCCTAAGCTTGCATTTTTGCCGAAATTGGTATAGAATGGTTCAGGTAAGGGTCCGTAGCTCAGCTGGTTAGAGCACCTGCCTTTTAAGCAGGGTGTCGTGAGTTCAAGTCTCACCGGACTCACCATTAATGGGCGGTTAGCTCAGTTGGCTAGAGCGTTTCTTTGACGTAGAAGAGGTCATAGGTTCGAATCCTATACCGCCCACCATTCTGGGGATTAAAATTGCCTATATTGGCATTTTTTCTTGACATTGCTCGGTCAGTAAGCCGTGCAGGTTAAGGAGAGAATACCAACCTAGACAATTTTATCTTCCAGGAGAGCCTTCAGCATTGAAGGCGAATCGGCAACAATAATAACCCCGATGGGGGTAAAGGGCGAATATGAACGACAAAAGTAAAATTAGGAACGTTGCAATTATAGCGCACGTCGACCATGGCAAAACTACGCTTGTTGATGCGCTTCTCAAGCAGAGCAATACTTTCCGTGAAAATCAGGCAGAGATGGGACAGACGCTCATTATGGACTCTGGCGATCAGGAACATGAGCGCGGTATTACGATTACCGCAAAGCAGACAGCGGTATTCTATGGTGGCTATAAGATTAATATTATTGATACGCCAGGACATGCTGATTTCTCGGGCGAGGTTGAACGCACGCTCAATATGGCGGACGGCGTATTGTTGATTGTCGATGCGCAGGAAGGACCGATGCCGCAGACGAAGTTTGTACTCCAAAAGGCTTTGGAGCTGAATTTGACTCCGATTGTAGTGATTAATAAAATCGACAAGCCGGCAGCTCGTCTTGGTGAAGTTGAAGATGAGGTTGCGGATTTATTCCTTGAGCTAGCGACGAACGAGGATCAGTTAAAGTATCCAATTTATTATGCTATTGCGCGCGATGGTAAAGCGGGCAAGTCGCCAGAGTTAGATAACGATTTGCATGTGATTTTTGACGCAATTATTAATGAAATACCAGAACCACAAGTAGATCCGGATGGCTCTAAAGGTGCGCAACTTCTTGTTGCGGCGCTTGCGGCTGATAGCTATTTGGGCAAATATGCGATTGGTAAGATTTTTCGCGGCAAATTGAAGAAGAATGAGCCTGTTATGGTCATGAAGACGAACGGCGAGACCGCAAAGGCGAAAATCGACAGTTTGTATACGTATCGCGGCTTGGGGCGCGAAGAAGTGAACGAGGCGATAGCGGGCGACATTGTAGCCTTGGCTGGTGTTGGCGTTGCTAGTATTGGCGATACGATAGCGACTGGGGATAATCCGGAGGCTTTGCCGACGATTGAACTTGAGGCGCCGACGTTGAGCATTTATATTGGGCCAAATACGTCGCCGCTGAAGGGACGTGAGGGCGAATTTACGACTTCGCGTCAGATTGGCGATCGTTTGCAGAAGGAGCTCGAGACGAATATTGCGTTGCGTTTGGAGCCGCAGGGGCTTGGCTATAAGGTGTCTGGCCGCGGCGAGCTACATCTATCGGTGCTGATTGAGACAATGCGTCGAGAAGGTTATGAACTTGAGGTCGGTCGCCCAGAGGTTGTTTATAAGACGGTTGATGGCAAAGAAATGGAGCCAGTTGAGGAACTTACGATTGAGGTCTCTCCGGAGTATGTTGGCGCAGTATCACAGGAACTTGGCGTGCGCAAAGCGGAACTAGTCTCGCAAGAAATGACGACGTCCGGAAGTACGCGTTTTGTCTATACGATTACAACTGCGGCTTTGATTGGGCTTCGCAATAATTTATTGACCGGCACTAAGGGTACGGCGATTATGAATACTTTACCAAAGGGCTATCAGCCGGTTACTTCGCATTATAGTCAGGAGCGTAATGGCGCTTTGGTGGCTTCAGAGGCAGGCCAGAGCACAGCCTATGCGCTTGATGCGGCGCAGGCGCGCGGAGTGTTATATATTCCGCCTCAAGTTGATGTATATCAGGGCATGATTGTTGGGCTTTCAAAGAAAGACGAGCTAGATATAAATGTTTGTCGCGAGAAACAGCTTACAAATATGCGTACACATGCCTCGGATGGTGCGATTCAGTTGACGCCACATACACAACTATCTCTGGAGCAATGTTTAGATTTCCTAATGGAAGATGAGCTGCTCGAAGTGACGCCGAAGTCGTTGCGTTTACGCAAGAAGGAATTGAACCCGACGATGCGCAAGCGTGCGCGAAACCATATGAATTAGATATGGTAAAAGATTGAACAAAATATTTGTTCAATCTTTTTTGGTTATGCTTGCAAAAAATAACCGCAGAAGGCATAATATATGTGCCAATAACACGGGTTAATTATAAACGGAGGGGGTGTCTATGTGTTGGTACTTTATAGTGTTTGTCTTTTTTCGTTTGCGCAGGCGTGGCGGTCTGGAATAATTATGACTGAGAGGGGGTATGTATATGGTTAATGTTCTGGCGTCGATAGCGCTAATAGCGATCGTGATGGTTTTTGGTTTTATCTTGACGGGTCTGATTCTTGTAATACTAATAGAGAAGGTATTTTGCAACTACTCTGTAAGTGTTGCGATGGGGTATATTTGGGCAAATTCTGAGAAGCCGGATGCTGTCGACGAATCGGTCGCGCGTCGCGCGGTAGCTCTAAATATCCAATGTCGCGTTTTGTTGACGCTTATAGCAGGTCTTTTCATCGGAGGAACGGCTCTGATGTTAGGAACTATTATTTCTGCTTCGACTATCAGGGCGGCGGTATGGCTTGCCGGGATGACGGCGTTTATTCGGACGGGTACTCTGGCGATTGGTGAATTCCACTATTGGCCGGAGATAGTTCATTGTGAGCGAGTTGAGATGACTTGGACAAGCGAGCGACCGTCGGAGCCCTGGTGTGACGTGTATTTTCGTAAAGTAATTATAGATGATGGCGGTGATGTAGATATGACATTACGCCTGGATAATATACACGAGAATGGTTTCGCAACGCCAACAAAAGGCGAAACATATATTATTATGACGCCGCCGGTCGGCGAGATGGTGTGTGTATCGCTACATATTTAACAAAAAAGACATTTGATGCAAATTGGCATGGTTATCAGATGAATCCTGCCTTTTTTTGTTGGAGGCAGGGAAGGTGACGGATTATATGGCAGATAATGAATATTGGAGTTGTCAATAGGAGGGAAGTAGACTATTTTAAAATAAACGCCAATTTTGTCAATAGCTGTGATGTTCGGATATTTTAGAATAATTATTAATATTTTCAACTGTGGAAAACATAAAATAGGAATAATTATTTGTTCGGTTTTACCTCTGTTATCTTGCTAGTTTTCCACGTTATTGTGTAAAAATATTGCCAAAAATAGGCTTGAAAAACTCTAAAAACTTGCTTAAACTAAGGACAAGTGGAAACAAAAAAATAAAAACCACGAAAAAACAAAAATAACTATATATACGATTAGGATCAATGAAAACTACGACTGACAGCAATTCCCAATCGACGCAGGGCTATCAAATTATTCGATTATCAAAGCGCAAATAGTGTATTTTTGAAGTACATTTACAATGTTCGAACCCGGTCATCTAGGAGTTTTGGGCGCGTTTAGGATACGCGTAATAGAAACCGTATGCCCTTTTAACACAAATACACACCTCCCAAACAAATAACTCCACCTCACACAAATTAAGTCTCTCAACTCCGTAACATATATGCTGGCTATACGCCATCAGGCAGTTATGGAACTCTTATATGTGTTAAGGAACAAAATAAACATCAAAAAACACAAAAACCTGAAATTTCTAGATGAACGGGTTTGAACGAAGTATAATGAAGGAATGAATGAAGTTCATATTCCAGTATTATTATCTGATGTATTGCGATTGTTGCAGCCCAAGCAAGGTGAAACTTATTTGGATCTGACGGCAGGATATGGTGGGCATGCAGATAAAATTTTGGAAGTAACGCAGAATTATAAAGATGCGGTCTTGAATGATCG
>CAMHRH010000004.1 GCA_946187605.1 uncultured Candidatus Saccharibacteria bacterium | reverse complement strand
TGGAGACGCGGTGGCGTTCGCAAGTTTCGAGGATAATTTGATTGATTCCGCGTTTGGCTGCTGCTTTTTTGCTACGTACTTGGTCGACGCGGATGCGATATTCGACATGCGATTCGGCTAGCTCGTGGACGCCGATGTATTTGCATTCGCGGATGGCTTCTAGCTGGTTGGCTTGTGTGACGATTTCATCAACAAGCGATTCGGCGCGACTTAATTTAAGCTCATAGGGTAGAGGAATATCATAAAAGAAATGGTCGCCGGCGACTTTGACTTTTTCGATGTTGCGGTTTGCGATAGAGATGATGCTGCCATCAACAGTATCCATTAGGCGGGTTGTCTTGAGGCCAATAACAATGACGCGGCCTTTAATCTTGTCGTCAATTGTAATATAGTCACCGACCTGGAAATAGCTGTCGCCGATGAGGGTTGTACCGCGAATGATATCCTTGAGTGCATCTTGGAGTGCGAGGCCGACGACGACGGAAATAACGCCGACGCTAGCAATTATTGCGGAAACATCGACGTGATTAATGTCTAGAACGATGAGTGCTGTCAGGATAATGAGGACATAGCGGAAAAGGCTGACGAGGAGGTTAATATAGGTGCGACTTTTGCTACCGACGGCGATGTTATAGTTGTGCTTTTTGCGTTTATTTCGGATAAAGCGTGAGACGGCAGTATAAATAGCGACATTAAAAAGGATGACGGCAATAGAGCTGACGATAGTATTTGCAGATAGTTGATTGAAGATTTGCGAGAAGAAGTTATTCATAAGCGTATTATAGCATTTTCGCCTGTATAGAAATAAAAAATAACGCCTAGAGGCGTATTTTTATGGCGGGCCCGACGCGACTCGAACGCGCGACCTCCTCCGTGACAGGGAGGCGCTCTAACCAACTGAGCTACGAGCCCTTACCTTCTTGTAGTATATAGGAAAAAGGCATGAAAATCAAGTGGATTATGATATAATGAATCTATTGCCGTTGTAGCTCAGCTGGCAGAGCAGCTCATTCGTAACGAGCAGGTCGCTGGTTCGATCCCAGTCAACGGCTCCATCTAAGGAGTAGAAACGATAAATAACTGCGGTGCGGTTATTTTTTTGTTTCTTAGCGATATTGACACAAGCGCTTTATCATGCTAGGATTAAAGTACGATAAGGTCAAAATAAACATCGTAAAAAGAAGAAGTCTCTTTCTAGAGATAAAAAGGTCAATAATGAGGTTAGCGCAACGAAAGGAGAGCCATACGTCGAAATTAAAAGTTTTTTGCGGCTTTCTATTTGCGACGTTAATTGTGGCTAGTGCTTCATTTGTGGTGTTTGCTATGAGCAGGGATAGGTCGGTGGTTGGCAATTCGTTAACAGTGGCCGAAAATGCGCTAGTGACTTTGACTGAAGATTCGGCCGATGGCTTTGGCAAGAAAGAAATCACTTTTACGAATAATGGTTCGGCGCCGATGCTGATTAGGGTCTCGTATAGTGAATCATGGAATGATTCTGATGGCTTTGCGGTAAATAGCATGCTCGCGAACGGCGCAAATGCAGTTACAAAGAATTGGACGACGGAGTTTGTGCGCGATTTCGTTGATGGCGGGGATGGCTGGTACTATTATTCGAAGGCACTTGGCGTAAATGAGTCGGTCAAGATTTTGAACTCTATAAGTTTGGTTGATGCTAGCTATAATAAATATGATTATGATATAGCATTTCGCTATGAGGCAGTTCAGGCAAGTGTGGCCGCCGCTAGTGAGTTATGGGGCGGTACAGCGGAAATCGAAAATGGAGACGTTACATGGACATTTTAAAGAAGATTGTACATATTCTGAGTTATGTTTGCTATGGGGTTATTGGCATTTACGCGTTGATATGCGCGCCGATGATCCTGGGCAGCAAGCCGGTAGTTGTCTTAACCGGTTCGATGCGTCCGACGTATAATGAGGGGACGATTATTTACTATAAGCCGGTCCCTCAGGAAGAGATTGCTGTTGGTGATGCGGTGACTTATCAGCTTAATGAAGTTTTGGTTACTCATCGCGTGAAGCGGATCGAGAATGGGAATTATATAACTCAGGGAGATAATAATAATACTGAGGATTCGAAACCGGTACCATATAGTGCTGTGCAGGGTAAGGTAGGGGGACTCGCGATTCCGTTGCTCGGTTTTGGTGTCCAGTTTATCAACGAGCATATGTGGGTGTTTGCGATTTTTGTTGCAATTCTTGTTGCGGAGTTCTTGCTAAGTAATATAAAAAGTGGTAAAATAAGCACAAGCAAGAAAGGTCATAAAGATGAAAAAGAGAAATAGGACCTAGCTCATTCGCTATAAAAATAAAAATATATAAAAAAAGAAAGGGAAAATAATGAAAAACAAGAAACCAGTAGTTGCGCTAGGCGCGCTTGCTGTGGTTGGCTTAATTGCCGGTACTTTTGCGTATTTTACTAGTACGGTTGATTTCGACAACGTATTCACGACAGCCGTTTATAAGACGGTTTCAACGGAAGTTTTCCAAGCCCCATCCAACTGGACGCCGGGCGAAACAATCGATAAGACGCTCACGACGAAGAATGAGGGTTCTATTCCGGTTGCGGTTCGCGTGAAGGCGGTTGAATCTTGGGTAAACGAGGATGGCGAGACGATAGATCCTCAACAGTTGTTGACTGTAAGCAATTATATTACTGGCACGAATAAAAACATTGCTATTATTAATCTTGCTAACACAAACGACTGGACTAGTGTCGCTGATAATGATGGCACTTATTATTACTACAAGACTTCGCTATTACCAGACGCAACGACCTCGTCGTTTATTGAGAGTGTGACCCTTAATCCAAATTTGCCAATAAGTGATGATCCTTGTGTAACGACTACTCCAAGTGCCGGTACGACGGTTAAGACATGCGAGAGAGTTATCCAAGGTCTTGGCAAAGCAACCTATACCTTAACTCTCACGGTTGAGACTGTACAGTTTGATCATTATGCGGACGTTTGGACTGGTGCGCCAACTATTACGGCCGCTACTGCGTCCACTGGCACTGGCGACTAATAACATTTGATAGATAGGGAGCGTGCAATGAAAAAGATCTTAGCGATTATTCTGGCTAGCTTGTTCATTGCCGCTCCTGTTTTTGCGGTCGAGAATAGAGTCTATGTTTATGAAGAAGACGGTAAGATTTATTACGACGGCGCGTTGTTCGATGATCGATTTATGATTCATGAGGGGATGGTCCCGGGTGGCGAGACTTATACTGATTACCTCGTGGTCGAAAATAGCACATCGAGCGATTATGATATCTATTTCAAGATTACGAATGAGAATAATTCCGCGAAAGCGAATGATTTGCTTAACTATATAAATATGAAGATTTATCTTGATGATGAGCTATATTATGACGGAAAAGCGCGCGGTCTTGACTATAGGGGTGTAGGCGTAAACTTGACGGATGCCATTAAGCTAAAACATTTTGAGGCTGGCGATATGGTGACTATGAGAGTGGAAACGCAGCTAGATAGCAGTTATGAAGATATCTACAATTGGGACGCATCGATGACGCATTGGCATTTTTATATTGCTGACGATACGATTCCGGAGCCGGAGCCAGACAACCCGGAACCGGAACCGATTGAGCCGGAGGAGATTCCGAATAACCCGCGTACGCATGATAGTTTTAGGTTTTTGTGGATAGTGGTTTTGGCGGTTTCAGCGCTACTGCTTGGCGGTGCCATTATTTACGAGCGGCGTGTGAAGAGCAGGGGATAATTATATTTTTCGATAGACATTTGCTAGGATAAAAGCGGCTAGATTTACTAATACTATGCAGGCGCCGCTTGGCGTGCTGTATGTGTAGGATAAAGTGAAGCCAATAGTGAGGCAGATGCAGGATATGACAGTGCTTGCGATGCAGGTTTGGCGAAAGTTTTTTGTGAACTGGATTGCCGTCGAGACTGGAAAGATTAGAAGGCTTGAAATTAGTAACGCGCCAAGAGCTTTCATGCCGATGACGACGATGCTGGCGCAAAGAATCGAGATGACGAGGTCGTAAAAATCGGTGTTAATCTTGATGCTCTTTGCGAAGTTGTTGTCGATTGTGATGGCGAAGATTTTTTTTCGGAATATGATAAAGCAGGTGACGGCAACTAGCGCGACTATGAGGCTGGCGATGAGGTCGATTTGGCTAACTGCTAGGATGCTGCCGAAAAGGTAAGCATTTAGGTCGATGTTGCTACCGCTGATGGAAATAATGAGCGTTCCGATGGCGAGCGCTGAGGCTGAAGTGATGGCAATTAATGACTCGCTGTTAGTGTTTTTATGGTTTGCGAATTTAGTAATAATGATGCTAGCCGCAATTGCGCAGGGGAGGGCGGTATATAAGGGCGAGAAGCTGAGTGAAATTGCGATAGCGCTTGCGCCAAATGCGACATGGGAGAGTCCGTCGCCGAGCATGGATTGGCGTCGTGGAATAATCGTGGTGCCAAGTAATGCGGCGGAAATTGCGATGGCGATACCAGTGATAATTGCGCGCTGAATGAAATCGTATTGAAGCATCTCGATAATACTAGTGATCATGGTGAATCCTTTCGACGTATTCAGCTGTTGCGCCAAAGAAGCGATTGGATGGGTCTAGGGAAAGAATCATATTGCCGACGAGATTGTCGTGGTCGAGGTCGTGCGTGACCATTATGATCGTATAGCCAGACTCGTTCAGTCGGCTGAGGGTAGCGTAGAAAGAGAGCTTTGAACGGTGATCGAGATTATTTGATGGCTCATCAAGTATTAGTAATTCGTTGCTGGCGGTGATAGCGCGAGCGAGAAGGGCTTTTTGGCGTTGACCGCCGGAGAGTTCGCTAAAAGTCTTTTGGCGAAGCTTCGAAATACCTAGAGTTTTCAATGAGGCTGCGATGCGTTTTTTTTGTTCGGCGCGGGAAAGATTTTGGTTCAAGGTACCGGTCTCGACGATCTCCGTAACAGAAGCCGGGACGATATCTGAGATTTTGTTTTCTTGCGGCATGTATCCGAGTGTCTTGGCAGCGACGTTGATGGTGCCGGACTTTGGCTTTACTAATCCTAGAATAGTTTTGAGTAGAGTTGATTTGCCGGAGCCATTTGGTCCGACGACGCAAAGAAAATCGCCTTTAGTGAGTTCGAACGATAGATTGCTAATTATTGTCGTGCTGTCATACTCGACAGTGAGCTGCTTGATAGATAAGATTTTGTTCACTGATTCTCCTTGAGAATGGCGAGGTTTTGCTCTAATAAGTCTGCGTAGGTGACGCCGTTCTCGAAATCTTCTTTGGAAATATTGTGCGCGGAGTGGAAGGTTTGGACGGATGCGCCTGTGGCGGAGGCGATAGTCTTTGCAATTTTCTGGTCGCTGAGTTCGATAGTATAGATGGTTTTTACGTAGCTTTTCTTAACATATTCAATGAGCTTTGCGATAGTCTTAGGGTTGGCTTCGGTATGTTCGGCACAGCCTGGATAGGCGGCATAATAATTGTATCCGTAATCATGAGTGAAGTAATAAAAAGGGAAGCGATCGGCGAAGATGAGCGTCTGTTTCGGGAGACTATCAAATTGTTGGTCGATTGATGCAAGTCTCGCAATATAGCCAGTCGGCTCGCTGAGACCGAGTGCTTTTGCGACGCCGCGGATGATTTTGATGGCATTTTTGGGGCTAGTCCAAATATGCTCATCGTATTCGATTTTGTCTTTTTCGGAATCGTCACCTTCATCTTCATCGGCATTTATTATATTGGTGTCAGACTCCTCTAATAATTCAACATAATCGAACATGCGTATTTTCTTGACATTATCTGGAAGGCTATCGAGGATGTCTTCGAGCCAAGTCTCGGACTCGCCGCCGTTATAGATAATGGCGTCCGCCTGTTGGATGGAAATAATATCGTCTGGTGTGGGCTCGAAATCGTGAAGTTCGGCGCCGGGTTTTATGAGGAGCGAGATGCCGTTATCGCTTCCGGTGATTGCGCGCGCGAAGTCGTAAGCAACGAAATTCGTGGTAATAATGCGTGATTTTCGGTCATCCTTTTTTATTACCGGCACGAAAAGGAGGGTAATAAAAATAATAGCGAGAAGTGCAAGGAATATTTTGCGTGTGGTTTTCATTTTGCCTCACTTTGGCATTTCTTGCAGACGCCCGTTAAGAATGAATTGTTCAGATTGGCTTTGAAACCGTGCTTTTCGTAGAAGTGCTGCTCGATGGTGCTGAGTTCGTTGCAGTCGATATGATAGGTCTTAGCGCAGCTTTGACATTTGAGGAAAAAGTGCGATTTGGTGCCGCAATCTCTGTGGACGCAAATGTAGCGGTCGCCATTTTTGACTAATATTTTGTCGTCAACGAGCTGGTCAAGGATGCGATAGATTGTACTAAGACTGTGCGGATGATTGAGTTTTGGGATAATATCTTTGGCGGAAAAATCTTCTGTCATCTCGCGACAGATTTTGTAGATATGAAAGCGTGCTTCAGTGTTATATTTTGGCATATTTTACTCTAGAAATTAGGAATGATTCCTAAATTAGTTTAAAATAATTGACGAAAATATGCAATACAAAAAACGACCCATGATTTGAGTCGTTTTTTGTTGCAAGGTTAGTTAATAGCGGTGCCGTTTACGTATAGCTTGTGGCCGTTGAAATTTATATTGCTCTTATTGCCGCTAAAGCTCGTTACGTAGGAGTCGCCGGTGAGGGTAATCTTAGAATTGCTGTCAATTGTTAAAGAGATGGATTTTGCAGTATTGGCGCCATTGATAGTTCCGGTGTAGTTGGAGCTGCTTAAGTTCAGACTTAATGTAGAAATATTGTCGGCTTCGATATTGCCTTTGAGGGTTTCATTGGTTGCGTTAAAAGTGAGGTTTCCGCCATTTTTGCCGGAGTTGCCCCATTGGTCAGTGCCTTTGGCGGAGATTAAGATATTGCTGCCGTAATTGAGGGTTGTATTTGTTAGGTTGATGACGGCGTCGGTATTTGTAATAAAGAACATTGGCGCAGTTTTGTAATAATCGGAATCTGCAGAGATAGTTAGGTTGGAGTTTTTAGCCGTGAAGGTGCCAGTACCTTCGCTAGCGTCGCCGGACATTGATTGATATATCATGACTCCGGCTTGGTCAGTGTCGCCACGGTTGCCTTTGGCGGAGGCGGTGAGGTTTGAGCTTGTGATTGTTGCGGAGTTTTTGCCTTCAATGACGACCATTTGGGAGCCATTTGCGGTGCCGTCAGAGTTGGAGAGCTGAATGTTGCCGGTCGAATAAATGACTGGTGAGCCGGAGCCGTTTGTCTCGAGCTTGGAGTCGCTTACGATGACGGTGCCTTCGCCGCGGTCGGTTGCTAGCGTAGCACATGAACCGCCTTGAGTGGTGATGGTAAGGTTCTTGCCTTCAATGTAGCCGCCATAGGTAGCGTCGAGGCCGCGTGCACTAGAGCTGCCGGTGGATTCGATTATGCTGTCGCTGATGTAGATTTTTGATTCTTCGCCAGTGGAAAATACTGCGTTAGCGCCTTTGGCAGAAGTTTTGATGGTTGCGTTTTTGATGGTTGCGGTGGAGCTTTTTGTGACGAGAATAGCAGCATTGACGCCATAGAACTCAGAGCTTTCCGTATTTGTACTATCGCCGCTTTTAGTGAAAGTGCCAGAGATTGTGGCGTTGCCGCCATCTTTGACGAGGATAACGCTTTCGTCGGAGTTTTCCGAACTCAGATCTTCGGATATAGTCTGCGTGTTGGTTATCGTGGTTGCGCCAGTACTTTCAGTGGAAGCGGATTGATTGTCGCCTCGATCCGAGGTTTGCATTGTCGCCTCGCTAGCTGACTCTTGGCTAATGAATTTTGTGGCAAACAGGTCGCCGCTAAACAATATTGTGCTAAGAACGATAGTGCTGAGAATGTAGATTAATATTTTGTCGCTCGAATAAAAGGTCTCTTTGAGAGATTTTTTATTGAAATTGCTCATGAGGAGATAGATGATAATAATGCTGGCGGCAATTGCTTCGACGCTAAAAAGTGCGATATGAATAATGCTAACGCCGTCTTGGCTGTTCGAGCTAGATTGTGGCATTTGGCCTTGTGGAGCCATGCTCATTGATGGCGGGGCGTTTCGATCCGATGAGTTGTCATTGCTCGGCGGTTCTGGCGGAGTGTTTTCGGAATTTTCTGTCGTGCCGTTTGGCGGTTCTGGCGGAGCGTTTTCGGAATTGCCGGAGTTGCTGGAGTCATCGTCTGGCTTGCTTGGCGGGGTGCTATCGTCTTCGCTAGGTGCGCCGGATGGCGCTTTGTTGCTGTCTGGGGCAAAGTTGCCTTGTGTTTGTTGTGTGGCGCTAGATTCTTGCGCGGTTGTGGCGGCATTGGCGATAGTGAAGCCTGCTGCGACGCCGAGAGCGACAATGGAGAGCGTCATGATGATGTTTTTTGCTAAACGTATGTGGTTTTGAGGTTCCGAGTAGTCCATATAGTTCCTTTCCATTTTTTATATTTTAAGTTTGAAACTTAAAATATAGCTGAAAGATTGTTATATCTATTGTATATAAACATAATCATTTTTGCCTTGGACTTCGCATGGAGTCGATATGATGGTATAATATGTAAAAATGAAAGAGCTTGGCGAAGATTTTAAAGAGATAGCTAAGAAAGATCGCAATCTAATTGTATGGATGGTGATTGATTTTTTGTTGAGCGTGTGGCTATTTATAATACCGCTTTTGAATTCAGGTAAGGCAAAAATCTGGGCGCGCTATTCGGACATTAATGATGGTTATGCGCAGAGCGACTGGTGGTATTTGATTTCGTTTTCGGTTATTGCATTGACGCTAGGTGTTGGACATATATTGCTTTCGGCGCGGTTGTATTCGAAGCGTGGTAAGGATATTGCGCGATTGTTCTTGGCGATAACCATGATAGTGATTGTGATTGGAATTAAATTCCTCTCGAGCATTGTTGGTGAAGGATAGAATGAGTAAAGTTATTGAGATTCCGACTGGTAAGCGTACGTTGAAGTACCGTTTTTTTGAGATATTGCCGGCGACAACTAGTTATACGATGATTGCTTTGCTGATTATCCTTTCGATTCATTCATCGGTAGTTGCTTCGGCGTATTTGCTAGTTATTGTGATTATGAATCTCGTGAAGGCGGTTGGGATTGCTTTTCGCACAGTGCAGGGATATAAGACGCTCAAGAAGGGTATGAAAGTTGATTGGTCGAAGCGTTTGGGCGAGCTCGAGGATGCGCAGGCGAGCTATGAGCGATTGGCTGGGACAGAGAAGGATGAGTACGACTATAATGTGCATCTACAGAACCTCCGCATGATTGCGGCGGCGGAAACGGGTGAATTCCCGAAGCCGAGTCAGATATATCATGCAGTGATTGTGACAATGTACAACGAGACGATTGATGTCCTGGGGCCGACTTTGGATTCGGTAGTTGCGACGAGCTATCCAAAAGAACGGATGATTCTAGTATTGGCTTATGAAGAGCGTGGCGGCGAAGCGGCGGAGAAAGTGGCGTTCGCTTTGGAAAAGAAGTATAAGAAGAAATTCCATGATTTTATTTTGGCGAAGCATCCGGATGGCATTAAGGGCGAAGTTGTTGGTAAAGGCGGAAATATTACGAATGCCGGAAAGGTTTTGAAGAAATATACCGAAGAGAATGGAATTAAATATAGTGACGTAATCGTGACGACGTTAGATAGCGATAACCGTCCGCATGAATGTTATTTTGATCAGGTTGCATATGAATATATAGTGCATGAGGAACGGAAAAAGATGAGCTATCAGCCAGTGTCGTTATTTACGAATAACATTTGGGATGCGCCAGCAGTGGCGCGCGTCGTAGCGCAAATGAATTCGTTTTGGAATATTATTTCAGCGATGCGACCGCATACGCTAAGAAATTTTGCCTCGCATTCACAGCCACTCGATGCGCTCGTTGAGATGAATTTTTGGAGTACGCATACGATCGTTGAGGATGGACATCAATATTGGCGCTCACTGTTCTATTTTGATGGCGATTATGAGGTGCTTTCAATTAAAGCGCCAATTTATCAGGACGCAGTTTTGTCGGACACGTTATTTAAGACTTTGAAGGCGCAATGGGTGCAGTTGAGGCGTTGGGATTATGGCGCAAGCGATGTGGCATATGTGGCAGATTATTTGTTTTCAAAGAAGCGTAAGATGTCGTTATTGTCGTTGGTGCCGAAGTTCTATCGCTTATTTGATGGACATGTAACCTTGGCTGCGATGGCACCGATTATTGCATTTGGAGGTTGGGTCCCGCTTATCTTCAATACGCAGCCGCGAGACTTAATTTCGCACAATTTGCCAATCGTAGTGAGCTTTATTCAGACGATTGCGGCTTTAGGCCTTTTTATATCGCTAATACTATCGTTGAAGATGTTACCGCCGAAGCCAAAGAAATATCGTCGGACAAGACATTTCGCGATGATTGTGCAGTGGATTTTGGCGCCAGTTATTTCAATTGTGTATTGTTCGATGTGTGCTTTCTATTCGCAGACCAGACTTGCGACAGGTTTGTATATGGAAAAGTTTGATGTTACGGATAAGGCAGTAAAGAAATAGCTACAACATATTCTTAGAAAAGTGCATAAAATAACGTACTTATGCTTCGCGATGTATTAATATCGCGGTATTTTATTTGTAGAAAATAATTGTGGAGGTAAAAATGCGTGGACCGTGATATTTTTTGTGGCTAAAAAGTAAATAATTAGGAGTTTTTGGATGCGAAAAGTTTTTAAAATTTTGATGCCGGCGCTGGCATTAGGATTAATAATTGGTCCGCGTGTATTTGCGGCGAGCGAAAACGCAAAATTGCCGGCGAATGTAAATTCGTCAGTGGAGGTGATTCGTAAAGTAGTAAATGTCGGTGGTCGGGTAAGAGCGGATTTTAATTACGAATTGACGCCAAGTGCAGATAACCCGGCGGCAGTCGAGAATTTGCCGGCTGCAGCGACAGTAAACATGGATGCAATTCCGGATCGTAATATGGTTGCCTGGAGTGGGGTATCGATTGATTTTAGCAATGTCAGTTTTAGTAAGGTCGGCGACTATACCTTTACGGTTCGCGAGGTTGGAGTGTCGGACGCGGTAAATCTTAATCAGTCGGAAGATGCTTTTGATGTCTATTTTCAAGTAACGAATTCGTTAGATGACGATGGCAAGCCGACTGGCGAGTTGAATGTGGAGATGATGAATTTCTTACTTAATCACAAGACCGGAGAGAAAACGTCGTCGATTGTAGCAGAATTTGAAGCCACGGCTAATTATAGCTATATTCAGATTACAAATGACGTAATGGGTTCGGCGGCGGATGTCGACAAGTACTTTGCGTATTTGGTAAGGTTTACAGATATTGGGGCAGATTCTAACGTTACGATTATGGGGCAGGATGAGACGATTGAACTTGATGGTGCGACATTTTCGCCGCGCACGAGATGGTATGGCGGAGCGTCGTTTGATCTAATTGTTTATTTAAAGCACGGACAGACTGCGACGATAGGTAAGAAGATTAATGGTGCGATTGAAACGAATGAGCTTCGTCAAGGGTTAGAGTATACTGTCGAGCGGCTTTATGGCGATGATGGCTATAGTACGACGATAGACGGTGCGGTTGCGAGCAGTACTCAGAAGACTGCAGTCGCGGAGAGCGCAGATGACTTTAATAGCAGCAACATTACTCATATCGTAAATGAGCGTAATGCAACGGTTAAAACTGGTGTATTTGCGACGACGTGGCCATTCTTGCTATTGGCAGCTTTCGGCGTCAGTGGATTTGTGATTTTTAGGCGTATAGCGCGTAGCTAATATGGTTAGTTTAAAAACTCCTAGGCGCAGGTGGGCGCGCTTAGGGATGCTGAGTGCATTACTGATTAGCGCTATTAGTGTTGGGGCGTATTTTACATTTGAGTATGGACTTATAGAATCTGATCCGTGCGAATTAATAGAGATGCGCGAGGCGGTTAGCGATGGGAGAGAAATTGAATGGATTGATGGTCAGGTCGCATGAATAAAAATATACGATACAAATATTGATTATCCAGTTATGCAGACGCATGATAATAGCTATTATTTGAATCATGATTTTTTGGGGAGGGATTCAGTTCGGGGTGCAGTATTTTTGGATTATCGAAATGATGGAAGTTTTACGGACGATATTAGTATTATCTACGGACATAGAATGAACGGACGATTGATGTTTTCGGATGTGGCACGATATGGGGACTATGAATTTTTAATGAGTCACTCGCAGGGCGAGTTGATACTTAGGAGCGGTGAAGAGTATAAGATTAGCGCGGAAGAATATAAGGTGATTAACGCATATGATGATATGTATAGATTTTTGGGCAGCAATAAGTATAGTGGTAAGATTATCCTTTCAACATGCGAGAAAGGCGATGCTGGATTAAGGGATATTCTAGTGTTAAGCAAAGCTTTTTAGCTTGCGCCAAGAGATGCATACTTATATAATAAACATAAGTGGATTGTGCGAGTTCGATTGTTTTTGAGCAAATAAGGGAGACGAATGAGATCGATTCGCAGAGCGAGGAACTGGCGTTTTTATAGAAGTTTCTTTTTTGTATTCGTGGCGATTTTTTGCGTCTCTGCAGTTTACTTTGGAATTATTCGGCCGTTTACGACGAGAGCGACGGCTGTTTATATGTCTGCTACAATTGAAGCAGACAATGGGACGGTTGATTTTTCACCCGGCGCAGATAATCCTGAAGCAACAATGAGCTGGGTGAAGTATGGGGCGTTTGGTATGACGCCGAAGGTTTATGATGCTAAAGTTAGCTTGCATGATTTGCCTGCGCTCGGCGTGAACGAAAAGAGCTTGACGATAAATTTGCCAATTGGCATGTCTTGGGTAGATGACGCATCGGGCGATGCTAACTTGCTTTCGCAATTAGATTCATCTTGCGGTACGAATGGTATTGAAAAGACTGCAATTGAGCATGAGCCAGTACTGGGGTATGCATTTTCGACGTCCGGTTCGAGGAAATATTGTTTAGCAAGTGGTGCTGAAGCTTTGTCGATTTCATTTAAGGTTAAAGTCGATTCAGTGATCGACTTAGGATATATAAATGATGCGATCGTGGCGACACTCAAGCTCGATGATTTTGAAGAGACGGCGAGGCTTAGTGTGAATGATCCTGCTGGAGCAAGTACGCCTGGCATTTATTTTAGCGGTAGTTTTTCGAAGTATATCGTACCTGGCTCTACCTACGCTGGGGCTGAAGGCTATAACAAATATATTCGAGCAAATCATGCGGCGTCGACTTATGACGTAGCCCGATTGGTAACTGAAGTACGTCTGAGGTTATCGGTTAATAATCCAGCAGCAACGATAAGACTAACAACTACTGATGCGCGTTATAGTCTCGATGATTCCGATGCAGCGAATGGAAACTATGTCTTAACTTATCGGCCTGGGGTTGCGTCGAATGCTTCATATTATGTGCCATATAGTATAACGTTTCCCGACGATTTAAATCCTGGCGATACGGTTATCATGGCGAATACTGGCGAAACCGACCAGTGGCAGGTTGATGGTACGATAAAAACAGTAAGTTTTCGAAACACGCAAACACAGAAATTTATGGTACCGCCGTCTGGAGAGCTGGTCACGATTGGGTATAATTCGTTAAATCCAAGTGACCCGACGACTAGTTTTGATATGGTTGCAGGTTCGGTTACTTATCCGTCGGACTCGGGGACTGAGATTAATGGCGGTATAGGTTATGCATATATTAATAATAGGGGCGGTTCTGACTCCGCAGAAAAAAGGATTCGCTTTAAATTCGACACGACAATACTTGGCGTGATGATGGTGAGAATGCCATGTGGCCCAGGTGCAACAATCTCGACTGTCCATGTTAAAACTAAGTCTGGCATAGAAAAAGACGTAACGGTAAATAGAACATGTAATAGTTTTGGTAGTGCGGGGGAGCTAAGCTACTATAATCTTGGAATAGAAAAAGATGATTTTATTGCTGAGTTAGAGTATGACATGGGGGTGCTGCCGGCCTCGACGCAGATACATAATCAAGCTAATGACGATGGTAATATGGCGACCTTCTTTTTGGGCGTACGCAGAAGCAATGATGATGCCGTCTCGACAATAGAGGTCTTTGATGTTGATGATGCTGAAAATACTACCGGCGAGACAAAAATTACAACGCGCTTTGCGCCAGCGTCGTCGGCGGATTTATCCACTCCTGCGACGCAGGTCGTTGCGGCTGGGAACGCATTGAACTTTGCGGTAAATATTGGCCCTTGGGCGTCTGCGCCGCAGTATAGAACAAGCATATATACGCCGATGATTTATATTCGTCAGGAAGCGCGCGATGCTGAGGGGAATTTCTTGCCGATAACAAATATAAAAGTGACGAACGGTCCATATCGAGGCAATGTCGATATAACTGATCGCTTTGGCGATATTGAGTATTTCGATACGACTACGGCGAGGGTCTATGTACTAGATGGGCGCAATGTAACGGATGGTGCGGCGAACATTTCCTCGAATTATATATATGGAAATGGAAGCCTAGCGTACACGTCGTTGACGGTGTCATATACAGTTGAAACGGATTTGACTACGCCGGATCAGACGCACGTAACGCGTGATATGGTTTTTGTGAGAGATCCAAATACGACCGGGATTACTACACATCATTATCCTGGCGATACATACGGAATTGCGGGTGGTGCAGGAGCGATGGTGCATGGCGTAGGTGCTCAATATTACCAGATTCGTGGCTCGCAGTCGTTGCTGATTAGCAACTCGGCTAAGCATTCTAAGTCGAATACATGGGTGAGCTGGAATGAGGGGGCGAATTCGATTGCGATTGGTACTTCGGATATGTCGTTCTTGGATATGAATATGTCGATTGCGAATAACTCTGGAGTCGATATAGCTGGTCCGACAATAACTTATTTGCCGATTCCTAAAAAAGATGAGAATTGGGGGTCGCTGAATTATAATGGAGAAGATTTTGATTTTTCTGTTGCGCTAAATGGAGCTTTAAATAATCCGGATAGTTCAATTTTTAAGATATATTATGGAAAGAATATTTCGCCAACAAATGATGGGGCTGTGCTGGATAATGTATCGACATTCACGGATCAGGTTAGCACTTGGACGAGTGGTGACTGGGATGCGGTGAACTGTATAAAAATCGTCGCGACAAATATTCCGGCGAGTGCGCCAGGTGCGGTCGATAAGTATGATTTTGGGTATAGACTACATGTAGTAGATAGTGAATTAGTCGACGAAGGCGTAGTCGATGCGTGGCGTCCGTTGTATTTTCAGCAGTTAACGAATAGTGGCGGCGATATATTTTCGGGTTGGTACTATGGTAGTTATATTGCGATTCAGCTTGCAGATAGTAATGTCAGCGGACGGATTTTTGTTGATGTAAATGAGAATGGTAAGTTCGACGCTGATGAGGTAGCTTTAAAGGAGTCTGGTTGGCAGATTGAGCTATACGACAAGAGCTCCGGGAATATTGTCCAGACTACTGAGACAAATGAAAATGGTGAGTATGTTTTTGAAGAGCTAATTCAGGCAGAGAATGGATATTATATCAATGTAATCAATAAGCATCCGATTTCATCGGCGGATATTGATGGGGGAATGATATTTACGAAGAAAGGTGATCCTAGCGCTCCTGGTGCGTATAATTCGGATAATCAGGCTAGTGGTAGCAAGACAAGTACGCCAATGCACACTAGTGCGATGATCAATAATATAACGGCGGCGCGAGGCTCGCGAAGTGCGACCTATAATATCGGTGTCGTGGGCTATGTTGCGAAAGGGCAGTACAACATTGAAGTTGCTTTTGATGATAGGAACAATGTCGATAGTATTCGTCCGAGCACCGTTGTGGTTAATGCAACTGACTCAAACGGAAATGTTGTCGAAAATAGTGTATTGGCGACTAATGACTGGGAGTGTATTAGTATGCTGAGGCGATATTCGGACGAAGGCGAAATACTATCTTATGACTTTAGTGCAGAAGAACTTAGCAATTATAATGCAGTCGTAAATAGGAGTGGAAATAATATTTCTGTACAATATATGCAAAAGAAGGCTACGCTTGTCGTTAATCATTTAAAGAAGAGCGATAGCTCGGAGATGGCATCTAGCTCAACTCAGGATGTGTATTATGGTGCTAGCTATTCGACTAGCCGGGCTACGGATGATAATTATGAGCTGGATAGTATCGATGGCGACGCTGAGGGGGTTGTAGGTGGCGACATTGAGGTAACCTACTACTATAAGCTGAAGCAGGGCGATGTCGTTGTTCATTATTTGACGGTTGATGGCCAGACTGTGGCTGGCGATATGCGTAGGAGTTATGATTATACGGATAGTTATGAGACGAGTCCGCTTTCGGAAATACCGAGTAATTTTATCAACTACGAACTGGTAAATGACGAACCGGATAATTATAGAGGGACGATTTCGAGTGGCCTCATAGAAGTAACATATCTGTATCAAAAGAAGGATCCTGATTTTGGCACCAAGCTAAAGGTTACTGCGCCAGAATCGGTTGACTCGAAGAATGCGCCGATAAGCTATGAGATAGATTATTCGGCTAATATTTCGGATTATATCGGTGATATGGTGCTGACTCTTGTTGGAAAACTGCCTTACGGCGTATCCGATGATGACTCCGATTTTGATAATGGTGATTATGATGCAGAAGAAAATACAATTACATGGGAAGTTAGTGTACCGAGTGTTAATAGCTATATCTCTGAGAATGGAGTGAGTCGAATCAATGTTAAGAAGAATATTAGTTTAGTATATGAAGGCGCATCGGCGCGCGATGTGCTAGAGGTTGTAGTGTCAGCTGAGTCTAGTTTGGAGATGAAAGATAATCTTGCGGAGGATTCAGTGGAAACTGAGGTCCTGACACCTGCTAAGATTATTACTCGTTTTGTTGATGTGGATGGAGACGAGATAAAAGAAGAGCGCGACGTTGACGGTATTGTTGGCGACGAGTATAGGGCTGAGCCCGAGGTGGTGCTTGGATATAGATTGGTTAGTATAGTTGAGAAAGAGTACATTTTTGGCGAGGAGGTACAAGTTGTGACTTATCGCTATGCAAAAATAGCCAATCCGTCAACATTTGATGACATTATCGCCTGGGTGTCTATTCTGTTAGTTTCGGTAATTGGTGGATGTGTGGCTTGGCGTATTAAGCGACGTACAAAATGAGTATTAAAATAGTAGTTCGAAGTGATTTGCGACTTGGCGTTTGGCAAGGGATGGGCGGAGCGATTACGGAGGCGACCGCATATAATTTTTCGAAGCTAAGTGCGGAAAAACAGGCGGGGCTTTTGAATGCATATTATGGCACAAATGGGCTTGATTATCGTTGGGGAAGGGTATGTATTGGAAGCAATGACTTCTGTTTGGAGCCGTATGAATATACGAGAAAGAATAATCTAGAAGATTTTTCGGTTGAGCACGACGAACAATATGTCTTGCCGCTTTTAAGGAGGATATTAGAGAAAAAGGAGTTGAAGTTACTCGCTAGTCCATGGTCGCCACCAAGCAACATGAAGACGACGCGGAAAATGCGTTATGGAGGTAGATTGCGTTTTTGGCAATATCGGAATTATGCGCACTATTTGCGAAAGTGGATTGATGAGTATGGAGATAGAGGGGTAAGAATTGATTATCTTTCGCCACAGAATGAGCCATTTGCGAAGCAGATTTGGGAATCTTGCTTGTATTCGTTTAGGGCGCAGCGAAGAATAATCTATAGGTATTTAATAAATGAGCTTAGTAGCACGGATGTAAAAATATTAGTCTGGGACCATAATAAAAGCAAGTTGGCCAAGGTTGCAGATGAGCTTTTGCGCAATAACGCGCATGGCCAGGAGGAGTGTGTAGCTGGTATCTGTTATCACTGGTATGACGGTACGTATCCTAATGAGATGTGGAAGGTTCGTCAAAAGTATCCAGAGACTTTGATGGTTAGTTCGGAAATGTGTTGCGCATTTTCGCCATATGATGCGGCGGAATGGGAGGGAGCGGCGCGGCTATACTTGGGGGAATTAATGCAAGACATTAATAGCGGAACAAATGCTTGGATTGATTGGAATATGCTTTTGTCTTGGGGTGGTGGGCCGAGCTATTGTGAAAATTATGTCAAAAGCCCAGTTATTTTAAATAAAAGTGGTGATGATTATATATTGACGCCGATTTTTGATGCGCTTAGAAGATTTGCAAAAGCTTTTCCGGCAGGAAGTGAGGTAGTGCGTTGCGAGCTAGAATCGGATAAGATTGTTGCTGTCGGGCGAAAGGCGAAGGGCGGGTATATTGTGGTGCTAGCTAATGTATCAGACGAGGTCCAGCAAGCGGATGTGCGTTGCGACGGCGAGACTAGGAAAGTCGAGCTTGCTTGCGGCGAAATAAAGAGCATAAGATTCTGATTTAATGCAAACAAAAAAGAAGGCCGCTATGGCCTATGGAAAATGGTGGAGTGTAGGAGATTCGAACTCCTGACCTATTGATTGCGAACCAATCGCTCTACCAACTGAGCTAACACCCCATGGATGGATATATTATAGCACAGCTAAACTGTTGAGAAAAATATCATTTAAGCGTAAGCGAAATAAGGTAAAATAATAGTTGATGTTTGCTCTGAATGTTGTTTTGTTAATTGCAGGCTTGATTGCTCTAGTGAAGGCTTCAGATGTTTTTGTTGATGCGGCTTCCTCACTCGCCACGCGGTTGCGTGTGCCGAAGATGTTGGTTGCGCTAACGGTAGCCGCATTTGGGACCTGTGCGCCGGAGCTTGCAATTTCGTTTACATCGATGGCGAGCCATAACGTTGATATGACTTTGGCGAACGTGATCGGTTCGTGTATTGTGAATATTTTATTGATTGTGGGCGTGGCGACATTAGTGAAGCCAATTGAGGTCCATGAACGGACAGTGAAGCGTGAGCTGCCATTACTAGTGATTGTGACGGGGGCTTTCTTCGTGGTGCTGAATGATTCGATTTTTCGGGGGAAGCCTAACGGCTTGTCTAGGATAGATGCTTTGATATTGTTGGCGCTTTTTGCAGTCTTTATGGTTTATGTCTTCATGACCGTACATGCGCGAAAAGCGAAGCGTGGGCGTCTGCCAAAAACGAAATATACTATGAAGCAGGCGATTTTGTTTATTATTTTTAGCATCGTAGTAGTAGTCGTGTCTGCGGACGTCGTTGTGGACAATGCGGTTGCAATTGCAGGAGCGCTGGGAATATCTCAAAAGGTGATTGCGATGACGGCAATCGTGATTGGCACGTCCTTGCCGGAGCTAACAATGACGGTCGGCGCTTCGCGTAAAGGTGAGTTTGACTTGGCTGTAGGAAATATTATTGGGACAAATATATTTAATATCTGTATCGTGTTGGGTTTGCCGACGCTGATTTTTGGCGGCTTTGAGTCTGGCGCGTTTGGTTTTATTGATACGGCAGTCGTATTGGTTGCGGCGCTCTCGTACTATGTTTTTGGAAAGAGTAATAAAAAACTGACGCGCCGAGAGGGGATTTTTATGGTGATGCTATTTGCGGCGTATTATACTTATATTTTGATAGTCTAAATAATATCTTATGCCATGTAGTATTGCTGACTGGATGCGCCTTCGTATTTAGGTGGGCGATGAAGGGGGATGCGAAGAGGAATGTCTAGGCGATAGATAATAAAAATAGCTCCCGCTTAGCGCGGGAGCTTTCTGATGATGAGGTTGTATAGATGATCTACTATACGCGACTCGTTGAAGTTCTTCCGAACTTCTTCTCTAGCATTCCGAACAATATAGCCGTGGTATGCTTTCAGCATAGATATGTCGTTGATGTCGTCTCCGACGGTAATAACATATGCATTGCCTCTGATTCCTAATGCTTCAATGAGCTTGTCAGCGCCGGTTTTCTTGTCTGTGCCTTTACGATTTACTTCGAGGATATAACGCATAGTAGGCTTTACCCAGTGGAGACGCGTGTCGTCATTGAATAAAACTCTATGGTATGCGTAGAGCTCTAGCTCGTTTTGGAGCTTATCCTGAAGCATTTTTTCGAGTGCTATGCAGTCAGTAAGGTCGTTGAACCAGAAACGGATTTTCTCTGTCTCGGGACTGATAGCTGGGCTTTCACTGAATTCATTGAAACATATTTTTGCGTATTCGCTGGAATGCTTAAAGTTGGAAAGAATTTCTTCGATAGCGTCTGCTAGCGTTTGGCCGAATGAGTCGCTGAATAATACTCGATCGTAGCGATCGGTAATAAGCGCCCCGTCATTAAAGATGCAGTAATCGACATAGTTAGCGTAATTTGGGAATATTGCACGCAGGCTCTCGGGGCTACGCCCTGTCGTTATGACGAAGGGTAGGCCTTTCTCGCGCCATCGATTAATGGCGTCGAGATTGCTTGCAAAAATGTTCGCATCGCTATATTCATTGAGCGTGCCATCGAAGTCACTCAGTATGATTGTAATGAACAAAGATATCACCTCCGATATATATTTTATCATTTTTCGCTTGTTTGTCAATAGCGTGATATGATGAAGTAATGAAAGCATGCTTTGTCCGCCATGGGCAGGATGATTGGGGCCTGGCGTAGATATGCAGGAGGATGGGTTTCTGCCGAATGTGACGGACGTAGAGTGAAATATGGGAGTACAGTATATGACGACAAAGGATATACAGAAAGCGGTTTACGATAATAAGGTTGCGCATGGTTTTAATGTAACGGATGTAAATTTTGAATTTTGTTTAATGTATGGCGAAGTTGCGGAAGCTTATGATGCGTGGCTGAAGAAGAAAGATGACTTAGGGAGCGAATTAGCGGACGTTGCGATCTATTTACTAGGAATCTCAGAGATTCTTGGTTTTGATTTGGGTAAGGAAATAGAGAAAAAGATGGCAATTAATGCGAAGCGTGAATATAAAGTCGTGAATGGCGTAAAGGTTAAGAAATAGTGGTTATGAGAGTGGTGCTGGTAGGCTAGTTTTACGTTTTCTTTTCGGCTAGTTATTTGCAAATAAAAAACCCGCTCGTAGTAGGGCGGGTTTTGTCGTGGCTTATTCTGGTAGCCGGTTGCCATTAAAAGCAATGTGGATGTTGCGATATGCTTTATCGTCGGTAACTTCTTTGACGATTTTGATGAATTCCGGTGCAACTACCTCATTGTCGGCTGATGCAAATTCTACTTCGAGAATCGCATATCTGCTTGATGTTGGGTAGATATCTATTTCGAGATATTGGCCACTCTCGCGTCTTAATATACAGAAACGTGTTTTGCGAATTGGGCTTGCACCAGGGCAGGCGTCCATTAAGGCCTTAAGATATTCGTCTTTTGAAATACGTTTCTCAATTTCGACGCGCTTCTTGGGGTCGTCTGAGCCGCGCTTGGTAGTCTTTGTGAAGACGTAATTCCCATTCAGTCCTCTCTGGCGTACGCGTACCTCGTTTTTGGAATTACTGCCATTTAGGTAAGTCTGCAGAATCTCGACTTCCTGGCAGTTTGGCATCGCGCGCAGGAGCTCTAAGTTCGGATATTCGATTAGATATCGAATCAGAGAAGCATTAAAAAATATCCCTGTAGGATATTGTTTAATGCTTGGTGGGTCGCGAGGGGCTCGAACCCCCGACCTCCTCGGTGTAAACGAGGCGCTCTAGCCAACTGAGCTAGCGACCCACAAGTGAGCTTATTTTAGCAAAAAAATGCCCCGGCGTAAAGTCGGGGCGATAAAGGAGTTAACTTGTGGCGGTAATTTTGTCGACCATCTGCTCGGCTATGCCCAAATACGGATATGCTGGGCAAATGTTGCTCAGAGGCGTGCCGATGATCTTTTCGATTTCCGTGAGCTCGTTCTCATTGAAC
>CAMHRH010000003.1 GCA_946187605.1 uncultured Candidatus Saccharibacteria bacterium | reverse complement strand
CAACATCTGTTTCAGGTTTAACTCATCATATTTGAGAATTTCGACATTATCATACTTGTCTTTTACAAAAAATACTGGATGCTCCGGATTTGTTGTTACAATAATAACCCTACCCACCCAATGGGATAAATAATCTATACCTTTTTCATTTAAGTGCGGCTCATTATCCAAAATCACAAAAGACAGTACATCAATTTTATGTGGCTCTTCGGTTCTATTATTTACACCGATCTTAGCCATGACTCGACCGGTGTTAAAGGAGAATAAATCTGTCTCGGATTCTATATCGTAATACTGTTGTAGCCCTTCGCAAAGACCAGGTATATTTTTCCAATCACGGTCAACGTCGAGTTCGTCGCTATTGCCACTATTTATTTTCCCATCAAGTGATTCAAGCATAAACAATGTCGTTATTGGTCGCATATCTTTATTATAACGTACTCACTATGTTGTAATTATTTGCAAGTCTTCTCTATACATTGTTAAAACCTGGTTAATATAGCCTCTGGTATCGAATATGACAAGCGGTATTTTAAAGGCGACAAGCTGTTCGAAAACCTCATCAACGATGTCCAAAAAAATGACGCCCTTATAACAATCCAAGGCCGTAATTAACTAACGCATCAAAATCATGGTTCTTCTTCCAATGATCATGCAACTTTTCTCTCAATTCCCCGTACTCTGGATAGCTACAATCCGGCAACGTCATTATCGGCTTTAACTCCTCGTCCAGTATTACCGTCAGCGATTCTTTCAATCTAAAGTAGTCGTCCTCAGACAACCCCGAAACCGGCGAATTTGGATCTTGGCGCCAATATTTATCTGTCTGAAAATGTAGCAGCTCATGCATAAACCCGTCAAGCGGCATTCCCCACAATTCATTGTCGATCTTCGCATATAAAAATACTATTCCCTCTTCATAAAAAACCACCATCCTCGGAAAAGTTGTTACATAAAAAGTAAACTTATTATTTGCAAGCGGTTTGCCAGTTATTTCCTCCATCTTTTCGCACGCAAGCTGAAAATACTCCGCAAACTGTGCATTAGCCACCCTCAAAAATCCATTCAGCTCACTCTCCGCATCGTCACTTTTGCTCTGTAAATATGGCCTTAAAACAGGCTCCGCATCCTCCAACTTTTTAATTCCCTTTATTTGTTTCAGCACGCTCAAATCGTCGACATTTTTAAAATGCTCTTCCCCATTTTCGGAATAATTCGCACCGTAATACCAATTCCAGATATCGCGCCCCAAATCATAATCAAGACTATAACTAATTCTGTTCATTTCTAATGTATATTATAGACATTGAAGCTAATTCTTCCCAGACACGGCGAAACTAATTTTCCATCTGTTCCGGAGCGGTTCGAGCCGCTTCTTTTTTAGCTTCCAGCATTTCGCTTTACTAATCTGCCATTTTGTGGTATAATATATATATGAGCTTTAAAACAATTCTTATCACTGGCACTAAGGGCAAAACCACTGTCAGCTATCTAGTTGATAATATATTAATGGCGCTTAAAAAGACCACATTACGCGTCGATACGACTGGTCATTTTATCAACGGCGAACGCAAAAGTACCCTAGACGAGAGTAAGACGATTTGGGGGCTCGTCCCGACGGTTTGCCCTGGCCGTTTTCTTTGGGAATTAAAGAATATGAGCAGCGAGGAGCGCGACAATACCGTTGCCGTGCTAGAGAGTAGCCTTGGCAGTAGCAATCTCTGCGGTACTGGTATGAAGTTCCACGATATTGGCGTCTGGACGAACGTCATGAAGGACCATCTCGGCTCGACCGAACGCCTTAAAACTCGAGCAGATATTGCCGATGCGAAAGATTTCGTCTTCAAACGTATTGCTGATGACGGATATGCCGTTTTCAATGCGTGCGACGATTTAGTTTGCAGCAAACTAAAATACGCCAATAAAACCTGCCACTTCGCGCCAGTCATATTGGACGAAAGTAGCGTGAAAATTAATCTTGAGCAATATCTCGAGAGCGGAGCTACCGCTTTTGTTTTGCGCGGCACTCAGATATTTAAGCGCGATAAGTCCGGCGAGACTATGGTGTACGATGCGATAAACTTGCCATGGACTTTTAAAGGGCATTTTGCGCCTTCGATGATTAATTTAACATTAGCGATAGCAACGATATTTGCAGTCTATGATGGCGTTTTGCCAGAGGGCTTAAGTGAAGTGGTTGATGCGATTCGCCTCGACCCATATGGCGGACGCCTAACCGTACTGAGGGCCAAGAACGGCGCAACTGTAATTGCAGATTATGCGCACGAGAAAGAATCATTGGTTTCAATTGGCAAGCTTGCTAAGCTGCTCGCCGAGGAAAAAGGCGGAAAAACGCTTGGCGTAGTGCGCCTAGCTTACGATCGCACCAATGAATTAATTGACGAAACTGGCCAGGCAATCGGCGAGGTCTTTGATGGATTGGTCGTCTATGACAAGATTGATGGCTATTGGCGAAAGCCTAAAAAGACCGCATCAAATAGCAAATTCACGCAAGAGGTTGGCCGTATTTCGAGCTTGCTTACTGCGGCGATTAAAAAGACTAATCCGAACGTCGATACTTTGCTTCGCGAAGACGAAGCGCTTGCTCTCGCGGCAACAAAAGCTGGCGCAAATGATGTCGTAATCGTAATTGTAAATGATGACGTCGAACGCTCCGTAAACTGGATTCGCGAGAAATTTGAAGCGGAATTTGTATAGACGAGACTTCATAAAGAATAGGCTCAATGGAGCCTATTTTTATTTGCGGTATTTGCGCACGCGATAAGCGCGAAGAGCGCGCGGAGCGAAATATAGAGAAACAGATATCGATAGGATTAGGATACGGACATAATTATGAATACCGTCATAAGTAAATGGTGGCTCGACATTATCGTCCGAGGAATGGACGGACTCTGGCGTGATCGAGTCCAGCGTTGTTCCGTCATCATCCAAATCATCGGTGCCAGTCTCGGCACGGCCGCGGCGATCTTCGCGATCCCATACGGCGCGATATGTCGCGTTGCCAGTCACATACTCCGAGACCTCGTCATCCCAGCCGACGAAGGTGTAGCCGTCGCGGGTTTCAATACCAGTCAAGTCTGCGGCTGGAGTTGGGTCGCCATAATATTGCTCCTCGAATGTAATCACGCTATCATACGCACCGACGCCAAGGTTATAAGTAATCGTGAAGAACTCTCGGCTATTCGCGGCATAAACAATAATACCGTTGCGTTCCGGCATAGTAAATTCGCTAATCGTAGTCGCGGTAAATCATATAATCGCCGTCATAGTGTTCAGCAAAGTCGTTCTGAATCCAGCGATAGCTTGTGCCAGGAGTCAGGTTGATTGCCTCTACGATGCCGTCAGAGTCGGTCTTCTGGAGCGTCTCCGCGAGATCAATCCATTCGTCGCCGTCTTTTTGTTGAAGAATAAATTCACGGTCCGCCAGAGGCTGTTTCGTGCGCGAATCTACGAGCTTTAGACGAGCTTCGCCGATAATAGTTGCGGTTGCCTCGCCGACTGGAATAGTAGCACGCGCAGTCGAGTTAATATTGACGAGATTACCTTCTTCGGCTTCTTCGTCTACGACTTCTTCTACGTATGACGAGTCGTGTGGGCTACTAAGCGCAGTTGAGGCACGAAGCGGCGAGAACGATTCGACGGCGCTTACGACAAACTGAGCGACGCCACCATTTGCTACATTGTTCGGGTCATCGAGATAATGCATCGTCTCGACGGTCTCTGGGAGCGAGCCATATGAGACGCGCTTGCCGCCAGTAGCCTCCGCGTAAGTGATGTCACTAGGCTGTTTGCCGAGTTTGGCAATTACAGTATATCGGCCAGTGGATGAATCACGATAAATGCCGTAGCCTTTTTCCGGAATTGACTCGCGGAACTCATCGAGAGTCTGGCCGACGCTCTGAGTCACCTGCGTGAATAGCTGCGTAATGTTATACCAACTGCCAGTACCGCCGCCACCATTTGCGCCGTCAGTAAGGTTTGCCGGAATTGGGGCACGAGCGTAAATAACAATCTTAGCACTCGTAGCTCGAGGGCTGAGCTCATTCTCGAAGAATAGATCTGAAATGACTGCTTTTTCACTGAGAGGTGCTTGACCGTTGCCTTTATATAACTCATTTACCGTAATACCCGGAGACATGTAGGTCCAGGTTATCGAGTTATTCGTGACGGCATCAGCATAAAAGTTGGAGCCGTCACCAAGCCGTCCGAAATTTTGACTAGCTTTTTTAGTGAACTGGAAGGTCTTATCTCCGATTGGAAAGTCGATAGCAACATCTTGTGACACAAGACCATTCATGACTAAATTGCGAGCAGTCCTAATGGAGCCGTTGAGGCTATAATGGCCGACAGCGGCACCAGAAAACTTAATCGAAAGAATACGGTTCTCAAGATACCATTCGCCAAGAATTTGCCCATCGATGTCCGTAATCGGAAGCCATTCACTCTTGAGAATCTTGACCCGGCTACTGCCGAATGGAATCTTTACCGTATCGCCGTCGGCGATTGGAGTGTCGGATTCGTACTGCCACGTAAATTCTGCGAGGAAATTATTATTTGCAGAAATGCCGTTTTCGAGTGTAATTTCGCGAGTTTTTGCATCATTGGAGTAAAAATGTGCGTCGAGAACACTAAAGTTCGCCGATAAATCGGCCGCATCGGTAGTATTCCCGCCGACAGCAATTAGTGCGGCAGCAAGCGCAATAACAATGGCAACTTTCGCTATTGTGCCCACTTTAAGTTTTTGCAAAAAACTCATCTCTAGATCCCTCTTATAGCAAAACTCGCAATAATGCTATAGTATTACACTCCAATATACTTATGTATATAATAGCAAAACTTGCGCTAAAAGCGCAAGTTTTTATGGTTATTCGATAGATTCTATTTCGCCATTATTAAGATGAAGTATGCGCTGGTTGCGACTGCCGCGGAACTTCATCGTAAGATCGCGCTGGGACAAAATGAATGGTCCATCTATAAGCGCGTCAAGCTCCTTGACGAGCTCCCATGCCACAGTATCGCGCGGAATACGTTCGTAGACGAGGCCAGTAAACGACCAGACGTTCCAGCCGAGCTCTTTTTTGCAAAAACGCGCAATATCTAGCAACGCTTTTGCCTGGAGCATAGGCTCACCGCCGCAGAAAGTGATGCCAGTCTGCCCTTTTAGCTTACGGAGCTCATCTTTGACTTTTTCGATTGGAACGGTAACGCCAATGGTTGGGTCTTCGGTCCAAGTTTCTGGGTTTTGACAGCCGGGACAGTGCTGGCGGCAACCCTGCACCCAGAGCACGGCGCGGAGTCCTGGGCCGTTTACGATAGAATCGCGCTCGAGGTCACCAGAGAGACGGATATAACCGTCCGGAACATCGAGTTGTGGATCGCAAAGGCGATACTGCGGTTCGCCCGAATGGGCACCGTCCGCCGCTTTATGCGTGCGAGAGACGGTGTTCGGGTCCAAATCTTCTTTTGCGGGCATTAATCTTTACCTAGGGCCTTGCTTGCACAGGCTTTCTTCTGCTCGCGCTTAATCTTGGTATCGATATCAAATTGGCCAACATCAACATTGTGCTTTACGCGGGCCGCTTCCTCGGCTTTCTTGCCATCATTCCAGCGCTCAAGCGAGCCAACGAGATAACCAGTAATACGGCGCAGACGTTCAAAGCCATATTCGCCATCATGTTCGTGGCGGCCACAGCTTGGGCAAACATCGCCGGCGATAATACCAGCAAAGCCACAGACAGGATCGCGATCGACTGGATGATTAACAGAACCATAGCCAATGCCAGCTTCCTTCATATGGCGAATGACCGCCTCGAAGGCTTCGATATTTTCGGAAGGATCGCCGTCCATCTCGATATAGGTAATGTGGCCAGCATTGCAGAGAGCGTGATATGGGGCCTCGATGTCAATTTTATCGAAAGCTGAGATTGGATAATAAACTGGTACGTGGAATGAGTTTGTGTAGAAGTCGCGGTCAGTGACACCCTTGATTTCGCCATACTCTTTGCGGTCCATCTTCGTAAAGCGACCAGCTAGACCTTCGGCCGGTGTTGCGAGTAGCGAGAAGTTGAGCTTCTTTTTCTTCGTCATTTCATCGCAGAACTCACGCATGTGTCCGATGATATCAAGGCCAATTTCCTGAGCTTCAGCAGATTCGCCGTGATGCTTGCCGGTCATCGCAACGAGCGTTTCGGCAAGGCCGATGAACCCGATAGAGAGCGTGCCGTGCTTAATAACATCACGAAGCTTATCATTCGGACCAAGCTTATTACTACCAACCCAGTTGCCCTGCCCCATGAGGAATGGGAAATTCTTGACTTTTTGATTGCCTTGGAATTCGAAGCGTTGGAGAAGTTGATCGGCGACAAGCTGGAGTTTTTCATCTAGCTCCTGGTAGAAGCCATCCCAGTCCGCCTCTTTGCGCTCACCGAGGCAAATACCATGCTTAATACCGATACGGACGAGGTTAATCGTAGTGAACGAGCAGTTGCCGCGACCAGACACATGGCCATCAGTTTCTTTGAAGCAGGAACCGAAGACGCGAGTGCGGCAGCCCATAGTCGCGATTTCGGTATCAGGGTCGCCTGGCTTGTAGTATTGAAGATTAAATGGCGCATCGATAAAGGTGAAGTTCGGGAAAAGACGCTTTGCGGAAACTTCCATTGAACGCTTAAAGAGGTCATAGTTTGGGTCGCCTGGATTATAGTTGACACCTTCCTTAACTTTGAAGATTGAGATTGGGAAGATTGGCGTTTCGTGATGCCCAAGACCGTTCATGGTCGCCTCAAGGAGCATCTTCGAGACAAGACGCCCCTCTGGCGTGGTGTCGGTACCGAAATTAATGCTCGTAAATGGTACTTGCGCACCAGCGCGGCTGTGCATCGTGTTGAGATTATGGACAAAACCTTCCATTGCCTGAAGCGTCTGATGTTCAGTGTCGGCTTTGGCGGCTTTGACAACGGATTCTGGAACTTTGAGCTTCTTGAGCTTTTTATCGTCGCCGAGCGTGATGTCCTCTGGAATTTCAATTTTGAGTTTCTTTTCGGTGAATTCGGAGTACTTTTCAAGGTTGTTCTTGAGGCTCTTGCGGTAAGTTTTATTGACGCTTGGCGCCATCGCATAGTCAAAGTTCGGAATAGACTGGCCACCATGCTGTTCATTTTGGTTAGCCTGGAGGATGATAGCTGCGAGCGCAGCAGCGGTGCCGATAGAGTTTGGCGTACGCAAGAAGCCGTGACCAGTATTAAAGCCATGTTCAAATAGCTTCAATGGGTCAGTCTGGCAGCAAGTTAGCGTGCCGGTTGCCATAAAGTCGAGATCATGAATATGAATGTCGCCATGGTCGTGAGCGTAAGAGAATTCTGGCTTGAGGAGGCAAATCTTGGCATATTCCTTGGAGCCCTCAGCGCCAAACTGGAGCATTTTACCCATCGCAGAGTTGCCATCGACGTTTGCATTGCCGCGCTTTACGTCGGAATCTTCCTCGGCATCGGCTTGCGAAATAGTGTCATAAGTCTGCATAAGCTTGGACTTAGCATTGCGACGACGGTTGCGCTCGGCACGATATTCAATGTAAGCCTTGGCAGTACGTTTGAAAGTCGACTCCATAAGCACTTTTTCGACAATATCCTGCAACTGCTCAACAGTCGGGATGCGAGTCTTGATTTCTTCTTGCGCAATGCGAACTACTTTATCAGAAAGATTTCGTGCGCGATCATGGCCAAACTCGCCAGTGGCAGCACCCGCTTTTGCGATAGCTTCGGTAATTTTTTCCTGGTTAAAAGAAGCGACCTTGCCGTCGCGTTTGCGTACAGATTTGAACATTTATATTACCTCCAGAATGTTCGTATTTGTGATTTCCGTTGATGGACCCTATATTTGGTGTCCGTTGTCATAATGTTAACGCTATATGTGGGGTTTGTCCATATAGATTGTAAAAAAAACAATGATTACAGATTAAGTTTTTTGCGTTCGCTAAACGCTAGATATAGCGTATTAGAGGTAGGCGAAGACGCTATTTTGTATCGTTTTACGCGCCCCATATAAACCGTCGTGCTATAATGCAGTTAGATTTTTCAGCCCAAGAATCGTTCTTTTGGAGGTGATAGGTATGTGCAATATTAGAGTAAAAGTTAAAGTACTACGCGAGAATGCGATTGTGCCGCGCTACCAGACCGAGGGGGCGGCCGGTTTTGACTTTCATGCAGCAATCGACGAGCCATTGATTATTGCCCCTGGAGAGTGGGCCGAGGTTCCTTTCGGGATTGCGATGGAGATTCCGGTTGGATACGAACTTCGTGTACGTAGCCGGAGCGGCCTTGCTTTTCAGAATCGTGTAGTTGCTTACCATGGTCTAGTAGATAGCGATTACCGCGGCGAGTTGAGCGTACTTCTGCACAACGCCGGCATAGCCCCATATAAGGTACAGCCCGGCCAACGCGTTGCGCAAGGCGTAATCTCGAGATATACGACAGCCTGCTTCGTAGTCAGCGAAGAACTGTCCGCCACCGAGCGTGGTGCTAATGGATTTGGCAGCACTGGGGTTCACTGATGCCTCATGCTATATTTCCTCCCCATTTTCGTGCCCCCTTCGTTTTTCGACAAGGGGGCATTTTTATGCTAAAATGACTACTAGCTGGAGGGGTGGCCGAGTGGTTGATGGCACTGGTCTTGAAAACCAGCAGGTTAACGCCTCGCAGGTTCGAATCCTGTCCCCTCCGCCAAATTTCTTAAAAAAAACGGCCGGATGGTCGTATTTTTAATTGTTTCTTACGACAGAAAGTTTCGTGCGGCAACTGTATAAAATACAACGCATCGAAAAAATGAAAAATCCCGGGTTAAGGCCCGGGAAATAAGGCGCTGAGCTTATCGCTAATAATCGTTGCGCTTTCGTCGATTGCTTGTTTGATGTCGGTGACGCTAAAGACACTGCTGCTAATCTCGTCGACCTCCCGTAAATGCTGGCGGACTTCATCGAGCCAATTTCGGCGCGTACGATCATCGAAGCGGCGGATGTGCGTGCGCGGCGGATATTCAGGCAAAGTGAATACGTTTTTCGAGATATACCCATCACGAATAAGCCCCGGGTTCGAAAGCGTGTATGCCCCATACAGGCCACGGTTCGAGAGAAAAAAGTCGCGTGGATACACTAGGCCCGTTATGCGATCAGTAACCGTGAGACTATCGCCGCGATACGTGAAACGCTTCCCTAGATACTCCATAAAGAAGAAATAGTCAAAGGCAAGATGACTATACAATCCGAGCCGCATCGAATCAGGTTTTAATAGTTCGCGTTCGACAATCGACATATCTGGGACACGCCAGCCGCTATCGCTAGGAATGCGGTAGTGCGAAACGCCCTTGTCCTCTGTTAGGTCCGGAATGATGTTGCCAGACATAAACTTCGTATAGTCGAGATGATGGCGATATCGTTCCCATACCCTCTCAGCGCATGCTAAATGTTGCAAAAAACCTGGCATTTTACCCCCTCCTTTTTCCAGATTTAGGTTCTATTTAATCATAAAAATACAATAGAAGCAATAAAACCTCGCGTAGATCCGCGTAGGCGATATGGGAATAACTCTATCTTCAATCTCTGAGCCGGGGCCCAAACGGCGCTAAATATTTTCAATATAAGGTTATTTATGCTATAATTGGAAGATATTTGGCACCATAGCTCAGCTGGTTAGAGCGTAGGACTCATAAGCCTAAGGTCACTGGTTCGATCCCAGTTGGTGCTACCAAGGAATTATTTATGTATGCCACGATTCTTCGCTGGCATATTTTTTATTCCGATAATGATATAATGATGGTTATGAAGACGAAGAAAGCTTTTACCGTTTTGGAACTTATTTTGGCGATAATCTTTGTAGGAATTTTTGTCGTGCTATTTTTCTTGCAAAAACAGAGCGTCGAGGCGATGGATCGAGACGAGAAACGCAAAACCGCAATTAATGCAATGTATTATGCGCTCGAGGAAGGTTTTTACGCTGAGCATAAATATTACCCAGAAAACATCGAGAGCGCTGACGTGCTGCCATGGATTGACCCAAATCTATTCACCGACCCGCGCGGTCTAAATCTCTGGGACGAAGATAGCAATTATAGCTACACGACTTCCGACTGTAAGGATGAGAAATGCAAATCATACAGTTTGCGTGCGAAGCTTGAAAAAGAAGAAGATTACGTAAAGACTAGTCGAAACTAAAAAAATAGCTCCCGTCATTGCGGGAGTTATTTTTATTTAGTTGCGAGATCGTCGCTGCTCTTTTTGCATTTATAAACGAGATGCGAAATAGTCTTCACTTCGTCGTTTGGCGTGTCGACATATTTTAGCGTATAAGTCGTTTCATCGCCGACAGTCGACATACGGAGCGTGCCCATATGCATAAAATGGTCGATAATATTGTTTTGGCGGAATGAGACGTCCTCAATGCGGCGGAGCTCAATAATATTGGTCGAGTTCGTAAAGATGGAGCTGCGCGTTTTCTGGATGAGGCGGCGATTTGTGACGTAAATCTGATTCGCATTATAAATACTTTGAGCAATGAAGCCACTAAAGAAGAATACGGCATAGAGCGCGAGGACGCCGAGACGAAGATAGTGGAGAGCGGCATCATTTAAGACAAAGACAGTATTCGTAAAATCATTTTCTTTCGACAAGTAGATGAGAGCGAAACTGAGCGCAACAACCATCATTGCGACAACGGTCCAAATCAGCGTAATGCCGGCGCGCGAGCGTTTAATATGGAGTACGACATATTCGTCTCGCTCGAGGTCGATTTCAGGAAATTCCTTCGCACTGCGTGCGTGCTGGATTTTCTTTAGCTCTTTTTTCATAGTCGGATTGCTCCCGCTCCCTTAATTTTGATAATTATATCATGATAAGCAGAAAATAGCAAACGAGCTGGTGTTTTTACTACTCACCACCACGCAATAAGCGCTTCGATGACGCCGGCACGACGGACGCTAGGCTGTTTTGCCCTTTTGACTTTTTGTTCAACTTGTGATATAATTAAGGTGAATTGGATTGATTTTTATGTCTAAAAAACAGATTATTGGGCGCGAGGTCGCGATTGATATTATTGACGAGGTCGAGAAGGTTCCGGCAAAGGTTGATACTGGAGCGGACGCTTCGGCAATTTGGGCAAGCGATATTTTCGTCGATAAGGATGGGCGGCTTCATTTTAGGCTATTCGAAGCGAGTTCGCCGTATTACACCGGAAAAGAGCACGTAGTCGAGAAATATCGCGTTGCGAGCACGAAAAGTTCGTTCGGCGATACGGTTATTAAGTACCGCGTTAAGCTGAAAATACGCATCGAGGGTCTTACCGTAAACGCTAGCTTTGGGCTAAGTGATCGCTCGACGCATAATTACCCAATATTAATTGGTCGAAGAACCATCAGCGGGCGCTTCCTAGTCGATGTTAGCCTTGACGACAACCTAATCGAGCGAAAGGCTCCAAAGACAACAAAACTCAATCAAGCAATGCAAGAAAACCCCTATGATTTTTACAAAAATAACTATCTGAACAGAGGAAAAAAATGAAAATTGCGATTTTATCGAACGGAAATGCGAACTATTCGACCAAACGCCTCGTCGAAGAAGCGGAAAAGCGTGGCCACGAAGTCGATGTAATCAAATACAAGAACTGCTATATTTCGATTGAGCCGCATCACAACCAGGTCTATTACAAAGGTAAGGCACTTGAACATTACGATGCAATAATCCCGCGTATTTCGGCAAATATGACTAAGTACGGAACCGCTATTGTGCGCCAGCTTGAGATGCAGGGCGAATACGTGCTCTCAAAGTCGATTGCGATAACGCGCGCACGCGATAAGCTCCGCTCGATGCAGGTACTCGCAAAATATGGCGTCGATATCCCAAAGACAGTCGTCTCGCGCAATACGACAGACATCGACGACTTGCTCGAGCAGCTTGGCGAAATGCCGGTAATCATCAAGCTCGCGAACGGCACGCATGGTAATGGCGTGATTTTAGCCGAAACGAAAAAATCAGCAAAGTCAACAATGCAGGCTTTTTACCTTACTAACGACAATGGCACTAACATTCTGCTACAGGAGTTTATCAAGGAGTCGGCCGGTACCGATATTCGCGCATTCGTAGTTGGTAGCCGCGTAGTTGCGTCAATGAAGCGCCAAAGTCTCGATGATGATTTCCGCTCAAACTTACACAAGGGAGGAAGCGGCACGCCGATTAAGTTAACGCCGCAAGAGGAAAAAATGGCGATTTCGGCCGCAAAGGCAATGGGTCTTTCGATTGCCGGCGTAGATATCATGCGTTCCTCGCGCGGCCCACTAGTACTAGAAGTGAATGCGTCGCCAGGGTTTGGCATTGAGAAAGTTACTGGACGCAATATTGCCGAAAAGATTATCGAATATGTCGAGCGCAATGCAAGACGCACGCAGAAGAAAGACAAAGTCGGCGCATAAAGCAATTACTTAGAAGAGGCGAGAATAGATTAGTTCCCGCTTCTTTTTCTTGCTAAAATAAGGAGTTTATGCTTAAATGTAACTAGATTAGTATTTAAAAACAAACAGCAAAATATGAAAATGCAAAAGAAAAGTCTTCTTGCGATAGCAGCTCTAGCGGTCGTAGCTTTAATTGGTACGACAATTGCGATTAATAACGACTGGACAGTCTTCAACAACGAGTTTGAGCTAGGGGATGCGACGACCGAGTTTGTTGAGTCATTCGTGAGCCCTTCTAATTGGACACCTTGCGATGAAACCGATAAGACTGTTATAGCGACAAACCGAAGTAATACAAAGGTCGCCGTGCGCCTAAAATATGAAGAATACTGGAAAACCGCAACTAGTACTAGCACAAACCATGAGACTGAGTTACCTCTGACGAAAGACGGAGCACGCTTAACCGATATCGTGCTACAGAATACTGATAGTTGGGAGCTGATTGACGGGTGGTATTACTGGAAGGGCAGCTTAAGCAAAGATCAATCAACGAATTCTTTGCTAAAGTCCGTGAAGTTTAATTGCAATGCTAATTTTGGCGGCCAAAATATCTGCCGCGATACCGAAGACGGGAAAATTTGCGAAAAAACCAACCTAGATTATGATGGCGCTAGATATCACGTCGATGTAACAGTGCAAACGATTCAGGCTGATGCGGCAAAATCAGAGTGGAATTACAACTTGCCGGAAGAAACTTCAGAACCTAGCGAGCCAGAAACGACTGGGTGGATAAAAGGCAGCAAGGAGCCGGGTCGCTTGCAGGCATGATTCTAGCTGTCTTCCTAGCTGCATTACTCTTATTGTTCGTGGTCGCACGGCATAATGTCGGCGTGCCTTTTTTGGCGATGATTGCCGGCGTAGCAGTCTATGAGAGCTGGGGTGCAAGTTTTTCCGGATTCATAGCTGAGCATATCTCAGGTTTGGATGCTTTTTGGATTCAGTACGCAATTTATGGCATCCTAGTCGTGGTCTTCCCTTTAATTCTCTATCTACGCGCTGGCAAAAGCGGCCTGTTTGGAATACTGCGCGTGGCAGAATCAATTGTATTTGCCGCAGTGCTAACAATCATGGTCGCCGAGCCGTTAGCGAGTATCTTTTCTTTTGACACCCTAGCATACGACATAGCCGGCTTCCTCAATAGTATTCGTGGAATTGCAATGATTGTTGGAATTGCTACGGCTTACGTAGATGCTTTCTTGTTCCACTCAGGCAAGGTTTGGTAATCTCCCACAGAGCAATGCCGGTAGCAACTGAGACATTGAAAGATTCTTTTTGACCTAGCATCGGGATTTCGAGAAGTTGGTCGCATTTTTGGAGTAGCTCCATAGGAATACCATGCACTTCTTCGCCCAGGATGAGTGCGAGCTTGCCATCTAACTCTGGTGAATCGGCAAGGTTAAGTGAGTTCTCGCCCTGCTCTAGTGCGATTATTTGGTAGTCAGCATCTTTGAGCTGAGTTATCGCGTCATCTATATTAGCGCGGCGCCATTTTAATGTTTCCTCGGCGCCAAGTGCAGTTTTGTGTATTTGGCGGCGAAGTTTTTCTTGTTCATGCGGCAAACCTTTATCGAAAAAAGGCGTATAGCCCGTAAAAATAACTTCGTCAACGCCAAGGCAGTCGCAGGTTCGCAAAATGGCGCCGACATTATAAGTCGAGCGAATATTATAAAGAATAACCGTAAGCTGTTTCATGATATACTTATATTATGGACGAGGGTGAGATTCAAGCCAAGCGTAGGCAGAATGAAGAAGAGGCAACCGCGCGAAGAGCGCGAATTTTAGGCCTAATTTATCTTGATACACGCGAGTTTGAAAAAGATTTACCGCTCGTTAGAAGTGTGCTTGATAAGTCTGTCATGCACAAGAACTACATTATCCCACTCCAAGAAGGCGATGAAATTAAGCCATACCAGTTCATGATTACGAGCCAGACGCCGAGTAGTGTAGTTGAGCGCATGCAGAAAGAATATGCCAGCAAGGGGCTTAATATTGACTTCTTTCTAGTATCAAATTCGGCTTTCCAAGTCTTCATGCTGCGTCATGACCCACCAATGCAGGTGAAGTACGATGACATCAAGATATCTAATTCTGGCGACAGTGAGACGATCCAGGAAGTTTCGAAGACGCTCGACAGCGTATCGACCGACCGCGTCTTTGATTATTTGCTCAATCAGGCCGATAAGCTCGGCTCGAGCGATATTCATATTGAGAATATGCGCGAAGTGATCCGTATCCGCATGCGCGTCGACGGTATATTGCATCCAGTAGCAGAAATTAGCCGCGATAAATATCGTATTTTTATGGGCGAGCTTAGCTCACGCGCAAATGTTTCGACTGCTAGTAATCGGCCACAATCTGGACATATGCAGATGGATATTCATCGCGACGGTGCGTCGCACGTGTTAAACATCCGCGTCGAAATGGTTCCAACAATGTATGGACACGATGCGGTTCTGCGCTTATTCAATTTTGACGAAAGCCTATTAAATCTTGATTTACTCGGTATTACAGAGGAAGAGCGCAATGCAATTGAAGAAGTCGTTTCGCATCCGCGTGGCCTACTATTGATGGTTGGTCCGACCGGTTCTGGTAAATCAACGACGCTTTATTCGATTCTGAATGCGCTCAACACAACCGAGCGCAAGATTATCACTCTCGAGGACCCGATAGAGTATGGAATTCCAGGCATTTCGCAGATTCCGATTTTTACAAATAACGGTGGCTCATTTGCAGATGGTCTGCGTAGCGTCTTACGTCTCGATCCGGACGTCGTGATGGTCGGCGAGATTCGCGATAGCGATACGGCGCGTACGGCGATTCAGGCGTCGATTACGGGACATTTAGTGCTTTCTTCTTTCCATGCCAACTCTACTTCAGCAGCATTCTCGCGTATGATAGATTTGATTGGCGTAAACCCAATCTTTTCTACCTCGGTACGCCTGCTAATTGCACAGCGGCTCGTACGCAAGCTTGACGAGAATAAGGAAGCTTACCATCCGGACGATAGTACTGCGCGATATATTCGTAAGGTGCTAGAGGGAGTCGATTTATCTGATTATGATTTTGACTTGAACGATATTACGCTCTGGCGTGAAAAACCGTCCGCAGAGAGCCCATTCGGTTTTAATGGGCGTACAGCAATTATGGAGCAATTAACAGTTACGGAGCCAATCCAGAAATATATCCGAGGCGATGTTACGGATATAAACACGAACGATATCGAGAAAACGGCACGCGCCGAAGGTATGCTAACGCTCGAACAAAAGGGCTTGCTAGCGGCGCTCCGTGGCGACACGACAATCGAAGAGATTGGCCGCGTAATATAGGAACAAAAAAATATCCGCTCTGATTTATGGCGGATATTTTTATATGCTAACTATTTCCCCATCAATAAAATAACAGCTACGACGACTGCGGCAACCGCTATCATAGCAAGTGCGATGAGGATAATCATCGGAATATTCGACTTCTTCGGCGCAGCTACCCCGGCGGCAACGGGCGCAGTTGTTTCAGGAGCTGCTGTCGGCGACGTAGTTTCAGGTGCTGACGCTGGGGCAGGTGCTGGTGCTGGCGCCGGGGTAGATACTGGCGCTGGCGGCGTCATGAAGTTATTTTGTGTCGTAGTTTCATCTGGACGTGCCTGGTCATCCATAGCAACCGGCCGCCCATCAGCTCCTTCACTACTAACCCCAATCAAAGCGTCGTCTTGTGAGACTGAGAGCTCTTCTGTGGCGGATGGAGCCTCTTCGGCCGGTTCGCTCGAAAGCGAGTTAGCAAGGTCAGCTACAGTAGTCTTCTCTTCTGGCGTTTCTGCTAGCTTAGGTTCAGCGGGAGCATCCTCGAGATCGCCACCAACGAAACTGGCGGCCGAGGTTGCCTTTGGCGCTTCGGTCGCAGCTCCGCTCGGGACGGACGAGTCGACTGAGTTAGCTAGGTTCATATTTGGATTATCAGCTAATTGTTGCTCTAAATCTTTATCCGTAGTTGGCGTATTGTCGAGGTTGATATCGTTCGCATCGAAAGTGTTTTGAATATTTGGCGTCTCACCGCCGGCGGCAACCGCTTCATTGATTGCGCTCATATCAAAATCCGGCGCAAAAGAAGTTGCGCCGCCATTACTGGCCGCGAGCGGATCTTGATTGATATTAGTTGAAGGATCCATAGGAAAGTTCCTTATTTAAACTTGCTATTTTATAAAACTTATGCTTATTTTAGCAGTTCAAGATAGATTTTTCAATCAAGCGCCACTGTTCAATAGTAAGATCTGCTGGGCGTACATCGATAGAAATATGATTTTGGTTAAAGATTTCCGTAATACGTTCCTTCGGTAGCTGCAGGCCAGCTACGAGATTACCAATGAGTTTTTTACGTGGAGCCGAAAAACCGAGCTTAATCAATGATATTGTTTTTTCGCTAGCGAGCGGTTCGGCAAGTGGTTCCAGCATCACGACTTGACTATCTACTTTTGGTGGCGGCGTAAAGAATTCGCGTTTCACGACTGGCCCAGGCGTAACTTTTGCATAGATTTGCGCCGAAAGGCCCAAGATTGAGTAATCACCGGCGCTAGCCGTTAGCCGCTCGGTAACTTCTTTTTGTATTAATAGCACAATCTTCTGCGGCTTATGTTTGGCATGGAGGAATTTTTGGATAATCGGCGAGGTGATATAGTACGGGATATTGCCAGCTACGACATATCTATCGGGAAGACTGAGTGACTCTAAATCGAGGCTCAGGATATCTTTATGAACTACTTCAAGATTTTTGCCCGGGAATGACTTAGGCAAATTCTCGGCAAGACGATCATCAAGTTCGACTGCAATTACTTTATTGAAAAACTGAAAAAGCGCCGATGTAAGCGTGCCAAGTCCAGGGCCAATCTCTACAACCGTATTAACATCATCAACCGAAGCATGGTCGGCGATGTCGATTAGGATGTCTCGGTCTTTCAGCCAATGTTGGCCAAGTGATTTACGATTCTTCATATTACCACCAGTGCCTGCTTAGCCAGAAATTATACGCCGCCTGCCAACTACCATAGCGGCCAACAGCATAACCTGTACACCAACGCAGCTGAGTGACGGGGTTGGTCGCCCAGTCGGAGCCCGCAGACGCCATCTTGCTGCCTGGCAAAGCTTGGCAAAGACCCGTTGCACCAGAGCGCGTATTTACAGAAAGTGGATTCCAATGCGACTCGCGTTCGATAATATAGTTCACGTAGCCATAGTCGCTTGCGGAAATACCAGCCGCCGCCATCCAGTCTTCGTGAGATCCAGCCGGAAGATTGATCTTCATGCCCTGCCTTACCTCCTGATTGACTGCCGCCTTTGTGATAATCTCCGATATCTTGGTACGCGACAGTTCGACGCCATCGTGCATATCGACTTCGTAAGTTACCGTTTTCTTACCTTCTTGGCCATACTGCGTAATCTCGCGCTTGCCATAATCTAAGTCGTAATCAGTGGTAACATTCTCAGAGAATGGAACGCTTTCTTCAACGGTAATCGTGCGAATGCCCTGCTGCTGAATCGAGAAACTGAGACCATCTGTAATCTTGCTGTCAGAGCTAAGAGAAATCCAGTTCTTCTCTGGGTTTGTATCAATCTCGCGTTCGGCAAGGAACTCACCGACCGTTGAGGCCTGAGTACGAATACTAATGTCTTCGCCATAAAAAGCGAGGTGAACCGTTTTTGCGCGGACGACTTGGTAAGTGGTCATATTGCCACCTTCAAGAAAGTTACCTGATTGCCGAACTTCAACGCGATCCGCTTCGAGTAGTTCGATACCAGCACTGGCAACAATTTCTTCGGGGTTAGTAGCAGCTGTACGCGTGCGCACGCAGTGGACGCCGTCGACAACGACACGATCCTGCGCACGATAAATATTAATATTAAAATCGTCGGAGCTGATAGGCTCGTCAAGCGCCGGCTCAACCTTGTCGCCTTCGCTTAAATTAATGTCTGCGCGGATGAGCGCATCGCGCACTGTAGCAGCATCACTGCGAGTGTTAATGCGAGATTCGCCATCGAAAAATGAAATAAAATGCTTGCCATCAGTTGGCTCTTCTTGGAGCATCGACTCATTAGTTGCATTTGCGTTGAGATTATATTGTTTTATTGCGACAGCAAAAAACAGTGTAATTATAAGACATCCAAGTGCTATAAGAGAGAGATTGCCTCTCATTTTACGCATTTTCATGCACTATTATTATAGCATTTTTGCCACTTAAATGCAATAAGCACTAGGTCTTTGACTCGATACTAAAGCTATATTTGCTGATTTTTAGAAGGCGTTTAGAGTCGAGGCTAAAATACTTCCCTGGAGTAAAATCCTTAATCGCGTCTCGACATCGTTGAAGCTGAGGGCGAGTCAAATGAATGTCTCTGTCTCCAAGGATATGACGGACGATTTCGGCCGCAACATCGTTTGGCGCATTTGCAACTACGGCGCGCGGATAGTAACTCTGCCGGGGCGCAAGCTCGGCAAGAATCGCATTAATCTCGTTGCGTAACTCGAACTGGCGGCGATATAGCTCTAGTATTCTTTGATGGCTTCGATTCGGTAGAGTGCGTAGTTTTTGGCGGATGCGGTTTCTTAGGTAAGTCTCTTCGACATTTGTAGGGTCTTGTCGAAAAGTTAGCTGATGCTCAGTAGCATACCGATAGATTTTCGCTTTCGACCAATCTAGCAACGGGCGAACGACGTCAGCCTGACTCATCGGCGCAAGACCACGCCAGCCAGTGCCACGAATAAGGTTAATTACAATCGATTCAACAACATCGTCGGCGTGATGCGCAACGTAAATGTTGCCGTCATGCTCTCTGGCGATGCGTTTTAGGAAATCGTAACGGCACCTGCGTGCCACAGACTCGCTACACCTTTCACCAAGTTCCGCGCGCTCCGAAACAAACTCTAGGTGGTATTTCTGTTCTGCAAGTCTCCGCACAAAAGCGCAGTCCTCTGCACTATTTTTGCGAATGCCGTGGTCGAAATGCGCCACGATAAGTTCGTTGCGATTCTCCGCCGTCGAATACAAAAAGTCTAGCATTACCACCGAGTCAATACCGCCAGAGACCGCAAGAATTTTCATAGTGCGATTATAGCATCTAGACAGATAGATGAGGCGCTTATGCTATAATAAAAGCATTATGTTGTTGCTCGGCTCAAAAATGATCGGCATGCCAGTATTAAGTCTCCACGTCGGCGGCATGATTGCACAGACACGCGAAGCAGTTGTTGATCCAGAAGATTTAAAAATAGTCGCCTATACGCTTGAGGGGCCGTTAATCAAAAGCGACCCGGAAGTTGGCGATATCCTGGACATAAATGACGTACGCGAAATGAGCGAAACCGGTTTGATTGTCGATTCGTCCGACCGCTTCACGACGCGCAATGATGTTATTCGCTTCGACAAAATCATGAGCCTCGGTTTCAACTTAATAGGGCTGAAAGTCGTTACGCCGGACGGCAAAAAACTCGGAAAAGTAATTGATTATACGGTAGATACTAGCACTTTTATGGTTTATCAACTGATAGTACAAAGACCGTTCATGTCGTCATTAATTGATCCAGAGCTCACAATTAACCGCTCGCAGATTGTCGAAATTGATGATTATAAGGTTACGATTAAGCATGACAAGATGCAGATTAAGGTTCCGAAAGCAACTGAGAAAGAACCGGAAGAGTTCGTGCCGAACTTCGTCAATCCATTCCGCAAGCCTGCTTATACTGATGAAGACTCGACAGATAATTCATCGACAACATCCGAATAGTTGAAGCCTTGTCGCACGAGATATTGCACGAGTTTTTGCCGATCAGAATACTTGTTAGCTTTTCGCGCAATAATCTTACGCAGCTCATCGCGCTCGCTGCGATTAGTAGTGCTTAGCGCTTCGTCAATTATCTGAGCTGAGACGCCCTTTTGACACAACTCCAAGCGTAGTTTTTTGATACTAGAACCCCTCGAAATATTGCGATTCTCAATCCAAGCTCTAGCAAAGCGACGATCGTCGATATAGCCACGCCGCTCAAGGCGCTCATAGACAAGCGGTACGAGCGATACGTCATAGCCAGCTTTGTCGCACGTCGAGTACTCGCCCGTTTTTGAATTCTTTATGCGAACTCTACGACTCATAGTCTTGCGCTTTAGATAATCACGGACCTCTTTGCTCGAATGTGGACGCATCAAAACATATTCCAATGCGCGAGCGTAGAATTTGCCAAATTCTGAAGCGCGCTTAAGGCCAGCGAGTGCATCATTATCAAGTTTTTTGCCAATTTTGATATGCAAGTCGACAACCTGAGAAATATCCAGCGAACAATAATACTTATTATTAATGTAAATATTAACGCGATTACGATCGCGAACAGCTTCTTTAATGTCAGTAACACAATATTCTACCGGCGCTTTCGCGTCGGTAGAATTGTCGTCGAAGATAGTATGGACTTCAAGCATTAACGCTCATTTGCCTCGGCTGCCGCCGCACGAACGCGCTCCTCGATTTCGGCCATCAGCTCCGGTTTTTCTTTGAAGAGTTTTTTAACGGCTTCACGGCCTTGGCCGAGCGTCTCGCCGTTATATTTAAGAAATGCGCCAGCCTTCTCCATAACACCATACTGGACAGCAAGATCTAGCACATCGCCGGTCTTGCTTACGCCTTCGTTATACATAATGTCGAATTCGGCAGTACGGAACGGCGCCGCAATCTTGTTTTTCACAACTTTAATCTTAGTACGGTTGCCTGATACGTCATCGCCGGATTTTATCTGGCCAATACGGCGAATATCGATACGGACAGAAGCATAGAATTTTAGCGCATTGCCACCAGTGGTCGTTTCTGGGTTACCAAACATTACGCCAATCTTCATGCGAATCTGATTAATGAAAATAACAGTTGCTTTAGTCTTGCTAATAACGCCGGTGAGTTTACGCATAGCCTGCGACATTAAGCGCGCCTGAAGCCCCATCTGAGCGTCACCCATGTCACCATCAATCTCGGCCTGGGGGACGAGTGCGGCAACCGAGTCGACTACGATTAAATCAACTGCGCCAGAGCGGACGAGGGTTTCGCAAATCTCGAGTGCCTGTTCGCCATTGTCTGGCTGCGAAATAAGCAAATCGCCAGTATTGACGCCAATTTTACGAGCGTAGCTTGGATCAAGTGCATGTTCGGCGTCGATAAATGCGGCTTGTCCGCCCTGTTTTTGGATCTCCGCGATCGCATGCAGAGCTAAAGTAGTCTTACCAGATGATTCTGGACCATAAATTTCAATGATGCGACCTTTTGGATAACCACCACCAAGCGCCAAATCTAGTGCCAATGAACCAGATGAGAATAGTTCAACGTCAATCTTAGACTGCTCGCCAAGCTTCATGATTGAACCGTCGCCAAACTGCTTCGTAATCTGCGACAGCGCAAGGCTTAATGCCTGTTTTTTGCCGTCATCTTTACCGCCGTCTTTTCCGTCGCCCACCACTTCCTGTTCTTTCAGACTCTTCTTAGCCATTAGAAAATACCTCCTCTTATGTCTCTATTTTAGCAGAATGCGGCCGCCGTACTGCTCGATTCTTCAACTTTGTTTTCCTCGTCGGTAAGATTATAAATAGGCAGCTTCTCAAAGAAATAATGCAAGGTGTGTTTTATATTCTCTTTACTCTCAAGGCTGAGCTCGCCATTTGGATTGACTGTAGGATTGCGACGATTTACCTGGGCGACATAATTTATTTCACCAGTCTTTAGGTCCATGCCGACGCCATAAATATTTTCAGGCTGACAATGGCGTACGAGCAAAACGTCACGCAAATCCGCCAAATACTCGTCGCCAATCGAAATGACGCACTTACGCGGATCTACGGCTGCCCAGATATAATCCTCGAAATTCTGCCGTAATTGCTGCAGCTCCTTCTTCGTAAAACGCACCCTTTTGTATATTTGCATTTGTCTAAAAACTCCTTTAATTTAAATTTGTTTTGCGTAGGATATCACCGATTTTTTAACGCAAAAAGCATAATTGTAATATTTTTGGCACTTTTTTATTTTTATGTTCTAATATTGTGATAAAATAGAATAAATTAGCGAAAAAACAAGAGGATTTTTTAATGAGCGGACACAGTAAATGGGCAACCACCAAGCGCCAAAAAGCCGTCGTTGACGCTAAGCGCGGCGCGTTGTTTACGAAGATCGGAAACCAAATTGCCATTGCGGCACGTAGTGGTACCGATCCTAGCATGAACCCATCGCTCGCGATGGTACTCGAGAAAGCGCGTCTTGCGAATATGCCAAAGGCAAACATCGAGCGCGCAATTGCTCGTGTTGCCGACAAGAATGCGGCAGCCTTGATCGAGGAGACTTACGAAGCTTACGGGCCTGGCGGTGTGGGCATTATCATAGAAGTTGCGACTGACAACAAAAACCGTACGATGCCAGAAGTACGCCACACGCTTGAAAAAAATGGCGGCCGTATGGCCGATCCTGGCTCAGTGATGTTCCAATTTACACGTAAAGGCGTAATTTTTACGAAGGCAAAAGGCGACGAGATTATGATGGCGGCGCTCGATGCCGGTGCAGAAGATGTTGTCGACGAAGAGGATGGCACAACTATCTATACTGCTGCATCTGACTTAATGAAAGTGCGCGGGGCATTAATCGATAATGGCTTCGAGATCGATTCAGCTGAGCTTCAGTATGTGCCTAACAATACCGTGCCGGTTGAGGGCGAGACATCTGAGAAAGTCGAGAAGATTCTTGAC
>CAMHRH010000002.1 GCA_946187605.1 uncultured Candidatus Saccharibacteria bacterium | reverse complement strand
TCTCAGTCGATGGCGAGGGTAAAGTAAATCGCCTTACATTTAACACGATTAGCTCTGTTGACTATCGTCGAAACATTACAATTGATGACGTCGATATTAAGTATCGCGGTTATCCGCTTCGCAGCGTCGAAGATTTCGAAAAATGCTTTGGCGAGTCTGAGCCGACTACTAATCAACGCTATAAAAATTACAGCTACTATGACGACAGATATGTTGTAAATATTACAACATACGAAGATGTGATATATAATATTGAGCTATATTACAACTAGTTGCGCGCCCCTATTATTATCCAATAAAAAACTAGCTATCGCTAGCTAATCTCTATTGCTACTAGAATGGCCATCTTTTGGCCTTCCGCTGATTATGGCAGGGGCGGCAAGACTCGAACTCGCGACACCTGGTTTTGGAGACCAGTGCTCTACCAACTGAGCTACGCCCCTAGCAAAAATCATTATATCACAGATAGGTGAAAAGCCGTATCGTGAGTCTTAAGAGCTCATGATATAATCAAGTTAATGAGCAAAGAAGATGAGTCTGTCGAGATAAAAACTCTATCTTCGACTACGCATATCAAAGTAGAGCTTACTTCGCCCGACGAGACCTCGGTCAATGTTAGTACTGTAAGTCTTACCCCGCCTACAGGCCCAGGCGCAACAAATCAGAAAGATATAATTGCAGAACTGAGGGAAGCTGCTGCGCAAATCCCGGATGAATTAAAACATGGTTCATCTTCCGCGAGTCGGGATGACTTTGTGATTACTCCAGCGGAAAAGAAAAAGGCTCCACTCGCAATCGTAATTATCGTTGCAATCCTGCTCGCAATTGCTGGAGGCGCCATCTTCTTTGTTTTGAATAATAGGCAAAACGATGATGGACTAGTGGCCAATAAGCCAGAAACGAATAATCCACTCGAAAATACCGATGGCGTCTGGCAATCAAAGGCCATGAATGGCTCATGCTATATGTTTATTAGCGAAGAGTTCTACTGGCGCGGCAATTGTACGGTTGAAAATGATAATTATTTGTACGGCACGCGAGAAGTTAAGCGCGGCGATGATGCACTGAACGAATTAAACATGAGCTATGATGCGGCAATTAGGTCTTTGGGATTAAATGATGGCGTTGCGAATAATGACATATATGCAGTCTTACTACATCCGACTCAGCAAATATCTTTTGGACAACCAAGAGATGTCCTCCCGGAGACGGTTAAAATGCTATTTGTCGTTACTGGCAGCGAGGAAGCTTACGGCTATCGTCAAGACACTGGTGATACGTATGTCTTTTTCAAGCGAGATGACATTGAAGCGCCAAGAGAAGTTCCGATTCTCGATGTCGGCGAATAAATTATTTGTTTTAGGGAAATAGTAAAGAATGAATACGGGGTATCTCAAGGACCTGCTGTGGACTGGTCATGAGGTTGAATTCGAATACGAGGCAAATCGCTATACAGTAAAACTAATTAATTATCGCTCAACAACCGAATACGCTTTCGGAAAAAAATGGGGTAACAAAATTACCTCAGATTATTTTGATGACATTCTATATCGTCGCGACTATGGCGTCTCGTTAAATGAGATGCTAAACGAGATTAGCAGTAGCGACGTCTACGTCTATTAGCTATTGTGCTAAAATTATCTCAATGTACGATATTTTTTCTGATTTCATAAAAGACAAAAAACATATTTGTGTTATCCAGGCCGAGAACCCTGACGGAGATTCTTTAGGCTCTGCGCTTGCACTAGAAGAAGCACTTGCGGATAAGGAAGTATCGCTCTATTGTCCAGTCGATATTCCTAAATATATGCGTTACTTTTCGGGCTGGGACCGCGTCACGAATGATTTCGCCTACAAAGCAGACGCTATTATTATTGTCGATACGGCGAGCTCGACTTTGATAAGCAAATTGCTTGATGACCCAGTCATTCGAAATTGCCTCTATACTACGCCAGTTTTTGTAATTGACCATCACGAGACTGAAGCGGATTTAGACTTCAAATATGAGAGCATTATCGAAACGACTTCAAGCTGCTGCGCGTTACTTTATAAAATCTTCATCAAACAGGGCATCGAGATAAATGCAATGTGTGCCGAGCATCTGCTTTACGGCATTCTGTCGGACACGCTCGGCCTTACTTCGCCGTCGACTAGCTCAGACGACTATCGTGCTGCCGCAGCGCTAATTGATGACGGTGCAGATATCGCAGAGATGGAAGAGCGCCGTCGTGAATTTTCGAAGAAGACGGCACGTATTCTCGATTATAAAGCAGACCTTATCAAGCGCGTCGAATATCATCTCGATGGCCGCTTAGCTACGGTGCTGATTCCATTTGAAGATATTCAAGAATACTCCGATGAATATAATCCGAACGTTTTAATACTAGAAGAACTTCGCCTTGTTGAAGGCGTAGAAGTTGCGGTCGCAATCAAGACTTATCCAGACGGCAAGCTTACCGGCAAAATTCGCGCAAGCAAGCCTATTGCCGACCAGCTCGCTGGGTATTTTGGTGGCGGCGGTCACCCCTATGCGGCTGGTTTCAGGATTTACGAAAGCTACGAAGAAACTCTTCCGGAATTAATTGGCGCAACTCTGAAATTATTGGACGAGTAAAACACTATGTTTAATGATTTTATTCATCGCTTTTTAAAGATTCCGCTTCTGATGCGCGTGCGCTATGACCATAGCATATCGAAAGAGCCAGAATTGACGGTCGTTATGCTACATGGTATTGCCTCAAGTTATGCTACTTGGCGCGAAGTTCTGCCAGTGCTTGCTCATGATAAAGATTTGGCGAAAGTTCGCTTTATTGCGATTGACCTGATTGGTTTTGGCCGCTCGGAAAAACCGGACTGGTATCTTTACGACTACGAGAGCTACCGCAAAACAATGACTCGCACGCTTAAGAAACTAAAAATTAACACACCAATTATCCTTTGCGGCCATTCAATGGGCTGCCTGATTGCCGGGGATTATGCCGCGAGTGGCGAGATTGTTATCGACAAGCTTGTGCTCGTTTCGCCACCAATTATCCGTGCGAATGAAGTGGCCGGCGTTCAGGATCTTGTCTATACGCGGCTCTATGGTGAACTACGTAAGCATACTGATGCCAAAGCTATTAATGCTGCCGCAAAGCTCGTCGATGCGTTGTCGAGTTTCGAAAAGAAGAGTTTGAATACGCGCGCATTTCGCATGTCGATGGACAATATTATCTTAAACAAGGGAAACTATAGCCTTTTTGCCGGCCTTCATATGCCGATGGAGGTTATCCATGGGCGGCTCGACCCGCTTGTAATTGGTACCAATCTTCGCAAGCTTGCCGAACGCAACCCAAACTTTCATCTGACCGAAACATTTGGTGGTCATGATATGATTGGCGCAAAAGCGAAAAAGGTCAATAAGATTGTCAAAGAGACGCTCATCTTTACGCTATTGCACGATTACGAATAATCGAAAAACTGTTCTACTTATGCTAAAATAGCAGTATGCATGGGCTGGGCGTCGATATTAACAGCATCAATGATCGCATCGATTTCTGTAATTATCTTGCAGTTGCGCAAATCTTTTTGAAGGACAATTTTTTGCTTGATCGGCCACTCACTTTCGCCGATATTAAGCCTCGCCTGCTGGGGCACTGGGGTTCGTGCCCGGGCATAAATATTGCCTACGCTAACCTAAAGGCGCGCTTTCCGAAAGCACAGTTTATTCTTGGTCCCGGTCACGGTTTTCCGGCTTTGCAGGCAAACCTATACTATGACGGCGATCTTGTTGAATACTATCCTGACGCTACGCCAAACCTCCATGGGATTGAATATATTTGTAAGCAGTTTTCTTGGCCATATGGCTTCCCGTCGCACGCTAGTCCAATGACGCCGGGCGTGATCGCCGAAGGCGGAGAGCTCGGTTATTCGCTTGCGACTGCCTACGGAGCGGCACTAGGGAAACCAGATAAGATGATTACGGTGCTAATTGGTGATGGCGAGCTTGAAACGGCAACTGCGCTTGCTAGCTTAAACCTCAATAAGCTTCTAGCAACCGAAAATAATGGCCACGTCTTACCGATTCTACATCTAAATGGTTATAAGATTTCGGCGCCAACTATTTATGGCCGGAGTAGCGAACGTGAATTACTGCAACTCTTCCGCGGTTTCGGTTTTAATCCGATAATCGTTGATGGCACTCATACTGAAGAGTTTCAGCTTGCGCTTAGCTCAGTCGAGAAGAATACCTTTATAATCATGCGCACGCCAAAAGGCTATACCGGACCTGCCGAAGTAGATGGCGTGAAGATTGAGGGGAATTACGCCGCACATCAAGTCCCATTACCGAATGCGAAAACTGACGAGAAACAGCTAAAAATGCTGGAAAAATGGTTGCAATCATATAATTTCAAGGAGCTATATCGTGAATTTGCCAAACAGAATTGATAATCCGGGCGCAGAACAGGGCTCGAGTGCGCAGACCTTTGGCGAATGCCTTCGCGAAGAAATGTACAAAAATAAGGATTTCTATTTCTTCTCTCCAGACGAAACGACTTCGAATCGATTGGCGGCCGTATTTGATGCCTCGGAGCGTGCTTGGGGACGCACAATTGAAGATTGGGACCTACATCTTGCTCCGAACGGTCGCATTGTCGAAATGCTATCCGAAAACACACTTTTTGCGGTATTGGCGGGGCATATTTTGAGCGGCGGTAGCGGCTGTATGACTTCCTATGAATCGTTCTTGCCGATTATTTCATCGCAACTTGATCAACATCTAAAATTTCTAAAGCAGAGTAACGAATGTGAATGGCGCCCAGATGTCGCATCTCTGAATATCCTTTCGACTTCGTGCTGGCAACGACAGGACCATAATGGCTATACGCATCAAAACCCAGCACTTATTTCAAGCGTGCTCGCAAAACCATCGAATCTCGTGAACTGCTTTTTCCCAGTTGATGATGTTGCGGCGGCGGCTACTTGGGAATTTATGGCTAGCTCTAAAAATGTTGTAAATCTTACAACATTCAATAAGAACCCTCAGCCGCGCTGGATTGATATTAACCATGCTCGCTATCAGATTGGCGACGGTCACGGCTGTTCAGTTTATCAATTTGCCTCTGATGAGAAACCCGACATTGTCGTAGCGGCGATTGGCGATATCCCGACTGCGGAAATGCTAGCCGCAATACACCTCGCTAAGGCTGAGGCGCCAGAACTTCGCATTCGCTTTGTCGGTATTACGGCTTTGTCTTATGGGGCAATCGGCACTACGGACAATAAGCTAAAACCGCATGACTTCGATGAACTATTTACGCTCGATAAGCCTGTCATCGTAAACTTCCATGGCTACGCGGAGACAATTCGTGGCATTTTTGCGCATTATGTGCGCAGCCCGTATAGATTCACTTATCACGGATATAACGATCAGGGTTCTACGACTTCGCCGCTTGACGAATTAGCGCGCAATCATTGCTCGCGCTACGATCTTGCTGCTGAAATTCTCGAGCGCTCCGGCCATTATGGCCTGACGCGCAAATTTGAAGACATCCTCATTGAGAATGCCCACTTTGCCAGCATTACCGGTCTAGACAAGTAAAGGCGCCCTTGACTTTTTACGTAGAATGTCATAAATTAACCATAAGTGGCTTGTGGAAAATAAACACTAAAAATAAAGCACAGGAGATATCGCGGCGGTTTTTGCTTGCGAATAAAAATAAAAATGTTTATTTTTCGAAACAAAAAGAACTTGTTAGCGGTCTTTTCGGCTCTTATTCTTGCGATTAGTTTTACTATTATCAGTGGTAGTAATAGTTTTGCGGCGTCATGCCCGACTACTCAGGGGCCGCCTAATGCCTACTGCGGCAATGTTGCCGGAGTAACGGTAGATACGATGGGGTGGGAACGAGTGGACGAATACGGTCTTGCAGAGAATAAGATAAATGTCGACGCGGATAAAATTAGTCTCGAAAAGGCAAGCGTAACGTTCTCTGGAAATGGTTTAAAGCTCGTCAATATCACGACATATAATCACGACGAAGCGGTTGCGCGCTTCGATTCGGAGCGTTCAACGGCATATACATTTGAGCGCTCTGATCTCGGGGGCAAGAGTATAGTAATATCGGAAACTAGGCTTAATGCTATGCAAAATGCCGCAGCGCCTCCAAGGGAGTATGCGATTGGCAACGATAGTGCGACATTAAGATGGACGGGCGCCGCAAAGACGCAGTCGGGGACTGTGCTTGATGTTGAAATGACGATCGATAATGTCTCGGTTTATCTAAGTGGCCGCCGCTACCATCCAATCGATATCTTCTGGGGTCGTTGGCACCATGCCATGAATGCGCTTCAGGAGCATTCGCTTAGCGAACTTAGGGACGAAGGCGACTATTATCATATGACGCATCTGAATAATTATTATGACGGCGTGTCTTACGACGTAACGATAAGGCTATATAAGACTGGCACCTCTACGTTAGTCGACGACGATGAAAGTGCGATGGCAATGAGCTTCGAGGATATTGATGCACGTGATTTGACGAACGATGATCCCGATGCTACCGGCTGGAGTTATTGGGATACGGAGCCTGGTGCTGCTAGCCCATACAGTGGCGGCATTACCCTAAATCCGGCCCGTACTAATAATGTTACTACTCGCCATTTAGGCCAAAATGGCATACCGAGGGATTATGCTGAATCGGTAACAATCCTCAGCGGCCTAAAACAGAATAAGGTTTTCTCGTATAATGCTAACGACGAAACAACTAGTTCGACTAATGACGAGAAAGGAACGTACCTGTATTTTTCGGAAAAAGACGGCAATCTGCGCGCTACTGGCGTTACGCCTACTGGCGCGGAAGGCGAACCGTCGGCCAACGCTTCGCGTCTCTTGGTCTTAGTGGATGCTAGGGGCTTTAAATATCGATGGACTGGATCGGAATGTGGCACCAAACTTGGCTTTATCGGGACTAAGACGGTAGAGACTTCAGTAACTGGTTCATACGCCGATAAGGCGACGATTACTGAGACCGATGATAGGGTGACCTGGCGCGAAAATAAAGTAATTGAGATAAGAGTTAAATCTGGCTATAAACTCACGAGCCTAAAATTGGACGGCGTGAATGTGCTTAATGACGCCGTAGAAGACAATAATGTCTGGACCTACACGGTAAATGATGTAGTCGATGATCATGAGATAGTTGCACAGGTAAGCCCATATGTTTTTGAAATATGCAAAGTTAATCTAAATGGCGACTATCTTGAGGGGGCTGTCCTACGATTATCTGGCATAGATGAGGATCTAAAAGCAATTATATTTGAATCGAGAAATTGGCGATATTATATAGATAACATCTCGGATGATAACGAAAATATAGAATGGGCTACTAGAAGTAATTCCTGTAGTCAGCTTAGAGGGCTACCGGATGGCACCTATACTTTATCGGAGCTAGTAGCCCCAGATGATTATGACCTTGCTTACGATATTACCTTCGTTATAAGCAACGGTAGAATAATCGAAGCTAGCTCTCAGTCTGGCGATGTTGATTATACTGCGACTAGTGTGACGATGGTCGATGAAAAATTGCCTGCTTTTGGCAATCTTCGGATTGAGAAAGCCATAAAAGGTACCGGCGCAGATACAAACAAAGCCTTTTCTATAATGTTGACAATCACGGATATGTGGAGCGACTATATTGATCCAGTTAATAATAGAAATTATATCGAATATGAGGTCTGTAAAACGAGCAATAATAGCTGTTCTGGCAATTACCGGCTGGACTTCGGCAGCAGTGCGTCAGCGAGCTTTACACTGAAGGATGGTGAGTATATCGAAATTCCAATCTCAAAGAACTATAGCTATCGTATAGATGAAGCGGACTATAGTAGCGATGGATATAGCACTACATATTCGTCAGGACGAACCGGGACTATTATTGGCGGCAGCCAGACAACTGTGAAAATCACCAATACGAAGAACCTGAGTCCAGATACGGGATTCTCGTTCAATCCAGGCATGCTTCCGTTTATAATTGCGGGCATGACTTTCCCGGCAGGCTTACTGTACTTGTTGAGAGGCTTTAAGAGAACAAACTAATCAATATTAATCGAACTAAGGTATAATCATGATATGACTAAGCTTAATCGAGCCTTAATATTTGCAATTCGCGCATGCTTTATTGCTATGGCGCTTCTATTTCTGATATGGATCTTAATTGATCCCGAATATAACAAATGGGGCGGAGTTCTTGCTGGCATCGGTTTGCCGTTTTTGCCTCCGCTAATCGAAAAAGTATTCAAATCAAAAATTTCTTTTCGTATTCAACTCATGTTCTATATGTTCCTATTTGTTGCACTTGATCTAGGCATCTGTCTTGACCTATACAAAACCGTACCGTTTTTCGACAAGATTGTTCATTTTGGTTCAGGTATGCTATCTATCGTGGTAGGATACTATGCTATCTCATATTTTAAGGCCACGAAAACGCCGAAAGTTTTCCGTGCGCTATTTATATTATTTACCAGTATTACTATTGCTGTCGCTTGGGAATTCTTTGAGTTCTCCTGCGACAAATTTCTTGGCCAAAATATGCAGCAATTGGTTTCGGTCGGTGTTGATGATACGATGTTTGATCTCCTTTCGGCAACTCTTGGCGCATCCTTTGGCGTGGTACTGTTGATGGTTCCGAAGCAGGCCGCAAAAAAGCCCAAAAAAATCTAAAAAATCAGCCGCCACCTCTGTATTAGCACTCTTGACATGAGAGTGCTAATAGACTACAATTGGTCTAAAGATTAGCACTAATCCATCGTGAGTGCTAAACGTAAATTTTTCTAAAGGAGGAAAAATAAATGAGCAAAATCATCGGTATTGACCTTGGTACGACCAACTCGGCATTTGCCTATATGGTCGCTGGTAAGCCAGAGGTCATTACGAACAGCGAGGGCGATCGCACGACGCCTTCAGTTGTTGCTATTACTAAAAAGGGCGATCGCCTCGTCGGCAAGGTTGCTCAGCGTCAGCGCGTTACGAACCCAGAAAATACGATTTATGGCATTAAGCGCTTGATTGGTCGCAAATTCAGCGATAAAGAAGTTGAGAACGACAAAAAGAATGCGCCATACAAAATCGTCAAGAAAGGCGATGGTGTAGCGGTAGAATTTGGTGGTAAAGAATACACGCCAGAAGAAGTTTCTGCAATGATTCTAAGCAAGATTAAAGCTGACGCCGAGGCTTTTCTTGGCGAAAAAGTCACAGAAGCTATTATTACCGTCCCGGCATACTTTGATGACTCTCAGCGCCAAGCTACTAAGGATGCTGGTAAGATTGCCGGCCTCGAAGTTCGCCGTATTATCAATGAGCCAACTGCCGCCGCACTCGCCTATGGCCTAGAGAAGAATGAAGACCAAAAGATCGTCGTATTCGACCTTGGTGGTGGTACATTTGACGTATCTGTCCTTGAGCTTGGCGACGGTGTCTTTGAAGTAAAATCTACCAACGGCGATACGCATCTTGGCGGTGAAGATTTCGACAATAAAATCGTTGATTATATTCTTGACACTTTCAAGGGTGATACCGGCATCGATCTTCGCAATGATGCTGCCGCAATGCAGCGCATTAAAGATGAAGCCGAAAAGGCTAAAAAAGAGCTTAGCTCTGCGACTGAAATCGAAATCAATCTTCCATATATTACTGCCGATGCGGACGGTCCAAAGCATCTCGAGCTAACGCTTACTCGCGCCAAACTCGAAGAGCTAGTTGAGCCTCTCTTGGCTCAGCTTGATGGTCCAGTCGAGCGCGCACTAAAAGACGCGGATTTGAAGCCGAGCGATATCTCGGAAGTTGTTATGGTTGGCGGCATGACTCGTATGCCGGCTGTCGTTGAGCGCGTAAAAAAGTTCTTCGGCAAAGATCCAATGCAGGGTGTTAATCCAGATGAGGTAGTTGCAGTTGGTGCAGCTATTCAGGGCGGCGTTCTTGCAGGCGACGTGAAGGATGTTCTTCTCCTTGATGTTACCCCATTAACTCTAGGTATTGAGACTATGGGCGGTGTTCGTACTCCACTCATTGATCGCAACACGACTATTCCAACCAGCAAGTCGCAAGTCTTCTCGACTGCTAGTGACAACCAGCCACAGGTTGAGATTCATGTCCTTCAAGGCGAGCGCGAAATGGCAGCCGACAACAAGTCGCTCGGTCGTTTCATTCTTGATGGTATTGCGCCAGCTCCACGCGGCGTTCCGCAAATTGAAGTCACCTTCAATCTTGACGCGAACGGCATTCTAAATGTGACTGCCAAGGATAAAGGCACCGGTAAAGAGCAAAGTATTACAATTCAGAATTCTGGCAACATGAGCAAAGAGGATATTGAGAAAGCTCAACGCGATGCCGAGGCTCACGCTGCCGAAGACAAGAAGAAGAAGGAAGCAATCGACGCCAAGAATATTCTTGAGAATACGATTTATCAAGCTGAAAAAATGCCTGACGAATACAAGGATAAAATCTCTGACGACGATAAGGAGACTATCAAGAAGGCTGTTGCTGAAGCAAAAGAGAAGCTTGAAAAGAACTCGGATGATAAAGATGAGTTAGAAAAAGCTACCAAGGCTCTTAACGATGCAATCATGCCAATCGGTGCAAAAATGTATCAAGCGGGTGCCGATGATAACAAATCCGACGACGCTAAGTCTGATGGTAAAAAGGAAGACGATGGCGCAGTTGAAGGCGAAGTAGTCGATAAGTAAGAATAGCTGCAGCTAATAAAATATCTCCCTGGAACATGGGAGGTATTTTTTTATGCGGTAAGTTAACAATTAGAAGAAGCGAAAACCGGTGAAAGGGAAAATGCGCATGATGACTGGACCAATTACGCGACAAAATGGAATTGTACCAAGGCCACTTCTGGAATCGTAAGAATTATTGCCCTCGCGATTGTCGCCGGCAACAAATAATTCGCCCTCCGGAACGATAGTATTGACGCTGCCAGACGTGTCTTTCTTTGGGCCGTCAGTATCGGACTTGCGCGTTGTCTCGTCAGGATGGAAGCCGTCTGGGTTCTCGCTATTATAGACCGTCAGGATACCATTCTCGACTGTTACGCGTTCACCTGGGAAGGCGATCACGCGTTTGATGATATATTGATCTTTATCAGTCGTTGTAACGTCGCAATTTGTCATCGATGTATTGCCGCCGTTTGCGAAGACGATTACTTGTCCGCGCTCTGGGATGTATTCTTTTTCAGACAAATGCGCCATTGAAACAGGTACACGATTGACGATTACGCGGTCGCCAGAATGAAGCGTATTTTCCATACTTCCACCAACGACGTTGTAGCTACGAAAAATGAATGAGTTCAGAGTAAAAGTGCCAAGTGCAACTGCGCCAGCAAAAAGCAAGAAATTAATGATATCTTTCAATGCTGGATATTTCTGCCCAAAACTTGGTTTTTGCTCCATTACCCCATTTTAGCATAAGTAGCACGAAAAGTGTCTTCGTGCTAAAATGATAAGAGTTATGGCAGATTATGTTGCACTTCGAAAAGGGCGCAATGCCCTTAGTACAGCTATTCACGCAGTCCTAAATATTGCACTTGCGGTCGTTTCGACTGCTCTGACTGTAATTAGTGGGAATTGGATTTTTGGCGTACTTTTGGTGCTTCTGTCGAAATGGCGCGTCGTGGCAGTTCGCCCACGTTACTGGTGGATAAATCTCAAGGCAAATCTTGTTGATCTAACAGTTGGCATTAGTCTAGCTTTGTTGGTTTATATGGCGGGGGTTACGGAATTAAATTCTTGGCACATCATCCTGACGGTAATATACGCAATTTGGCTCGTAATCATTAAGCCGCGCAGCGAAGCGGTGATGACGGAGATCCAGTCGCTCTTCGCTATTTTCTTTGGCACCTTTGCGGTTGCTTTGACAACTTCGCAGCTCGATCCGGTTGTCTGTGCGATTGTATGCTTTATTATCGGCTATGGAGCTAGTCGCCACGTGCTGATGCAGGGAGACGATCATGATTTTACGCTCACGACCTTTATCTGTGGTCTTATATTGGCCGAGATGAGCTGGATCTTTTATCACTGGTCTATTGTTTATCGACTCGGTGAGAATATGACACTGGCAATCCCACAATTGCCAATTGCAACGAGTATTCTATTTTTCTTGTTTGCGCGCGGCTACGAATCGGCGCTCAAGCATGATGGCAAAATCCGCGCCGACGACATTCTGATTCCGTCAATATTTTTAGTTTCGATTATGTTTATCATGATATTCTTCTTTTCAGTAGCTAGTTTTAATATTTAATTTTGTTTAAAACAAAAGGAGGTAAGATGGAAAACGAAAATAAGACTAATGATGACTGGCGCAACTATAGTAGTGTCAAAAAAACACCAGCCTCGAATGTACCAGCAAATAACAGTACGCCGAAAGCCCGCAAGGGAAATGGTGGCCTCATTGCGATCGTTGTAATATCGCTATTAATCGGCGCAGGCGGCCTCGCAACAGGTATTATTGCGCTCCTAAACAACAACAAGAGTCAGCCAGTCGCGACTGTTTCGGCGGACGGATATTATCAGGGAAACTCGATAGAATTCGAAGAAACGTCGATTGCTGGCGTCGTTAGTAAAGTTACTCCAGCGGTTGTTTCGATTATTAGTGAGACTCGTTCATCGGGCTATTATTCATTGTTTGGCTCTAGTACGTCGCAGGCGGCTGGTACTGGCATGATTGTTTCGGCTGACGGTTATATTCTTACAAATAAACATGTTATTGAGGGTGCCACGAAGGTATATATCGTGACCGACTCTGGTGATACTTATGAAGATGTTGATATTGTTGGCGAAGATCCGCTTAACGATGTCGCATATCTAAAGGTTAATAATGTAGATAATCTTCCGACAATCACGCTTGGCGACTCGAAAACGATAGCAGTTGGACAGCCAGTTCTTGCTATCGGTAACGCTCTTGGTGCGTATCAGAACACCGTAACGCAGGGCATCGTATCCGGTACCGGCCGCTCAGTAACGGCGAGCGACTCAAGCAGTTCAAAGAGTGAAAATCTCACCGACATGATTCAGACCGATGCTGCAATTAATCCAGGTAACTCTGGTGGTCCGCTCGTAAATGCCGCCGGCGAAGTTATCGGTATTAATACTGCAGTTGCATCCGCTAATGGCATGGGCTTCGCAATCCCTATCTCCGCAACAAAAGGTATGCTTGCAAGTATCATGAACAACGGCAAAGCAGAGCGCGCCTACCTTGGCTTAACATATGTTTCGGTCACGGCCGAGGTTGCAAAAGAGGCTAATCTCAACGTAACGCAGGGTGCATATATCTATAACTCATCATCTCGCTCTGGTGAGGCGATTGTCAAAAATGGCCCAGCCGACAAAGCCGGACTTAAGACGAAAGATGTTATTACTAAGGTTGGCAATGTCGAAGTCGGGCGTGCCGGTTCTATCTCGACTCTCATTGGCGAGTATAAAGTCGGTGACACTGTTGAGCTAACCTATATTCGTGATGGCCAAACTTATACTACGAACGTTACGCTTGAGGCATATAAATAATCAAAGAAGTAATAGCAACAAAAACGCCGCGTCCCCGAGGGGGCGCGGCTTTGAATTGGAGGTAAAATACGCCATGGCTAAGCGTATCACCAACGGGGTTAGTGCTGATTTCTCAGCTTTGTGTTTTCCGATCTGAGCCAGTCAATCTCGCGCCTAGCATCATCTAACTGTCTTGAAAGTTCGGCGTTTTCGCGCTGAGCGCGATGTGCGAGCTTTGACTTTGCTCTGTAACCGGTAGCGAGCTCATAGACCAAGCCTGCGCTGACTACTAACTTGTCGCCGTAATCGCGCGTTAGACTAATCAAGCGTCGCATCATTAAGTCGCCGCCAAAGCTGCGGATTGGGATAAACTTGCTGTTTATCGACGGGCGAGCAGACGGCGTAGATCCATTAACATAGACTCCATATACAGTAGTCTTCATGTATATCACCCCTTGTATAAGATTCATCACTAGGCAAAAGACAACCAGCGACAGCTTTAATTATGACATAGATACTCTAAAAAGTCTAGACTAACAATCTAGGGCGTGTTATACTGTTGAGGTAATTAACTTTAATGAAACAGCTTTTGAGTCTCGTCTCAATTGCAAAGGAGAAGGTATTTATGCCTGTACAAGCAGACATCAAGGAGCTCCTTGCTGCCGGTGCGCATTTTGGTCATAAGACTAGCCGCTGGCACCCAAAGATGGCTCCATACATTCACAGCAAGCGCGATGGCGCACATATTATTAATCTCGAGAAGACGGTTGAAGCTCTCGACCTAGCTCTTCCGGAAATCACGAAACTTGCCGCTAAGGGCAAGAAGATCCTCTTCGTTGGCACGAAGAAACAGCTCAAGGATACCGTCAAGGAAGTTGCCGAGTCGGTCGATATGCCTTATGTCACGGTTCGTTGGGTTGGCGGTATGCTTACCAACGTCGAAACTGTCACGAAGCAGATTCGCAAGCTCAAAGACCTTGAGCGCCGTATGGCTTCTGGTGAATTAGAGAAGCGCTATAGCAAGCTCGAAGTTCAGCGTTACCAGGAAGAAATTGATACCTTGAATGAACGCTACGGCGGTATCAAAGATATGAGCGAGCAGCCAGTTGCAGTTATCGTAACTGATATGCTTCAAGACAAGAATGCTATCAAAGAAGCAAAGACGCTCAATATCCCAGTATTTGCTATTTGTGATACGAATACTGACCCAAGCGAAGTTGATTATCCTATTCCGGCTAACGATGACGCTATCAAGTCTGTCAAACTTATTCTTGATTACTTTGCCGCAGCTATCAAAGATGGCAAAGCGAAAATCGCAAAATAAAATAAGCTTTTAGGAGGCAAAAATGGCAGAAAAAACTGCAAAAGAAGTTGCTGGTGAAGCAAAAGCAATCAGCATTGAACTTATCAAGAAATTGAAAGAGCTTTCTGGTGTTGGCTTGACCGATGCAAAGAAGGCGCTCGTTGAAGCTAAAGGCGACTTTGACAAAGCTCTCGAAGCTATGCGCAAAAAAGGCCTTACTAAGGCTGAAAAACGTGGCGACCGTGAGACGCGCGAAGGCGTAGTTGATGCTTATATTCATGATGGTCGTCTCGGCGCTATCGTTGAGCTAAACTGTGAGACTTCATTTGTCGCAAAGACTGACGAATTCCGCTCACTCGCTCATCAGATTGCAATGCAAGTTGCATCAATGAACCCACTTTACGTTTCTGAGGCAGATATTCCAGCTGACGTAAAGGAAGCTAAGCTTAAAGAGCTTGAAGCTAACTTTAAGGGTCCAGAAAAGATGAAAGATCAGATTCTCGAAGGCCAATTCAAAAAAGCTTTTGCCGAAAAGGTTCTTTTGAGCCAGCCATACATCTTGGACGATAGCAAGACTGTCGAGCAGTTCATTAAAGAGTCTATCGCAAAGACCGGCGAAAACATCACCGTTAAGCAGTTCAAGCGCATCGAGCTTGGTGTTACCGAGTAAAAGACGCTTAAGCTTGACAAAATAGCAGAAATATGCTAACATAAAGACAGACCTTGAAATACAGGCCTGTCTTTTGGATTGCGCTAGTTCCGGACTGGTTTTACGATATAATGAAACTATGAGCAAACTTATTTTAATCACGAACCCGGGCAGCGCCAGTCGTAAATATGCGCTTTATGATGGCGAACAACTTTTAGCGCAGCTTCATTTTGAATATGTCGGCAAAAAAGTCGTCTGTACTCTTAAAGATAATGACGGCAAGAAAAAAGATATTAAGACTGCAATCCAAAGTCTTAATGAAGCAATCGCCGATGTTCCGCGCATCCTTCGTGAGGAGGAATATACGACTGAGCAGCACAGACTAGCGGCTGTCGTCGTTCGTATTGTTGCGCCAGGTGATTATTTTACGCAGGACCATATCGTTGACGCTGAATATATGAAGCAGCTCAAAGAAGCTGAGAAACGCAATCCTATTCACGTTCCAACCACCGCTAACGAAATTCGCGGTATCCGTGAGTCGTTCAAAGATGTGAAGATTATCTCTGTTTCTGACTCGGCTTTCCACTGGGAAAAACCTGATACGATGAAATATTACAGCTTCGATATGGAGCTCGCAGACAAGACTGAAATTAAGCGCTACGGCTATCACGGTCTTTCCTACGCTTTCATTTCGCGTTATATGGAAGAACAGGGGATTTTACCTGAGAAATTAGTCGCAATGCATCTCGGTTCCGGTTCGAGCGTGTCGGCTATTCTTAACGGTAAAGCAATGGATAACTCGATGGGCTACACTCCGCTTGAGGGCGTCGCAATGTCGACGCGTGTCGGGACGATTGATGTCGCCGCTGCGCTCGGTCTCAAGAAGGCGCTAAAGATTGATAGCGACGAAGAATTTCTGCTCTATCTAAACAAGCAATGCGGTTTGCTCGGGCTTTCTGGCGTTTCTGATGACATGCGTGAGATTATTCAGAAGCGCGACGAAGGCGATCTTCGCGCAACGATGGCGCATTCGATTTTCGTTTATCGCATTCAGGCCTATGTCGGCCAGATGACTGCTAGCCTTGGCGGCTGCGATGCGCTCGTATTCGCAGGAACGATTGGTGAACGCTCTGATGAGATTCGTCGCTTCGTGACGCAGAAGCTCGGATATCTTGGCTTTAAGCTTGATAACGAGAAGAACGAGAACCCGGTCTTTGAGGGGCGTCATGCGATTATTTCGGCGAATGATAGTAAGCCAATCTACATCGTCATGACCGACGAGACTGACCAGATGATTTATCGCGCTCAGGCTCTATTGGCCGAGGCGGAACCAGTTGAGGTCAAAGAAGAACCTGCCGAAGAATTTTCCGAGTAAAAAGCTTAAAAAGAGTCTGTTTCATACAAGACTCTTTTTTTGTTATAATTAAACACAAGAACTAAGTGAGGTAGAGATGGACATGAAATGGAAAATATTTTCGCTAGCGCTTGTGCTGGGCGTTTTCTTGATTTTTGGCGCCGATAATACTTTCGCTGCCGACAAGCAATTTACGATTCAGCTCAATAACTCCATCGAAGGCGCTGAACTTTCCGACCATAGTTTTATCTTCGAACTTCAAGATCCAACTAATAACAATGCTATCCTTCAAACTAAAACCAGCAGCGAGTCACTCGTTAGCTTCGACTCAATCACTCTTGATGACCAAGACGATACCTCGCACTTCTATCGCATCGTCATGAAAGATACTGGCGAAGCCGGTATAACTTACGACAAGCAAGCCGCCTACGTACGCATCGTACCAAAGACTGACCTACTTGCCTACCAAAAAGATAATACCTATAAATATGTCAATGATGGCTCCGGTCCGCATCCATATCATGCGACCGACGAAGAACTTCGGGGGCAAGCCTATGCCGAGTGGGATAAGGGAACGAAGACGCTTACTTTTTTCCGCGACGAAGAGGGGAAATATACTAACGCCCAAGTGGTTGACGACAAAGAGTACTTTACTGGCTTCGAAAAGGCCACCGATAATAATTCGGTGCTAAGCAGAACTTGGGATAGTGATAGTCGAGATAGTATTAAGAGTCTTTGTGAGAAAGTTGTGTTTCGCGACGCAATTCGCCCTGAGGGCAAAATGGAAAACTGGTTTACATACTACACCAAGCTAGAAACTGCCGATATTAGTAAGCTAGACACTTCGAAGGCTTCTTCGCTTTCTAGGCTTTTTGCATTTGATACTCAACTCCAGAATATCGATGTGACTAAAATGGATTTTTCGCTACTAGCGAGTAGTATCGGCACGAATAATAGCGTTTTGGACAGTGTCCTAGCTGGAGTTCCGGGCGTTAAGGAATTCGATTTTAATAACTATGCGCGAATCAGTAATCGAACGAATCGTTTTATGCCTACAATGCTCAGTAATTCTGGCCTAAGATACTTGAATACAACATCGCTCGACCATGAGGGGTCTAGCGCCGAGTTCTCAAATCTTAACTGCATCGAGAAGATTGTGGTTGGCCCAGATTATAGCTTTTATCGGTCGAACGTTGACGGCGCTAGTAGGGTTGAATGGTTGAAAATCGAAACTGGCGAAATTAATAGTTTTTCCCATCTTATGCTAACGGCGCCTGGTGGCCTGCCATATAATCCAAATTCTGCTGGGACATATATCCGCCCAACTTGTAGGTGTGATCCGATTACTTTTGAGAGCAAATATGTAAAACCGGCGTCCGGCACCGACACTAAGAATCCAAATACGGCCGACCTTGCAATGACTATACTCGCTATCCTGGCCGCATCTTGTGCTGGACTTGGTGTAGTATTTGTTCGCAAAGCCCAGCGTCGCTAACTAGATAAAATCTCTTCATAAGCGTTATAATTATTTTATGGAGAGATTTTTTGACTATTTTAAACCAAGCCACTATGATTTAGATCTATGTATTAATGCAGAGAAAACACGCCTCTCTGGTGTCGCGACAATTGAGGGCGTTGCAAAAAGTGAGCAAGTTAAACTTCATGCCGAAAAGCTCCGTATAAGTGATTTCAAAATAGACGGCAAAAATGCTGAATATTCCAAAGAAAAAGGCGCTGTAGTCATAAAAAATCTCAAAAAATCTCAAAAATATACCTTTCGTTTCGAATATACTGCTCCAATTAGCGCTGACATGGAGGGCGTTTATCTCTCGACCTATAAGAATTCTGGAAAAATCGAAAAAATCGTTGCAACGCAGTTCGAATCGCATTATGCGCGTCAATGTTTTCCGTGCATTGATGAGCCGCTTGCCAAAGCAACTTTTAGCCTAGTATTAAGCACGGAAACTCCGACCGATACGATTCTTGGCAATATGCCCATTAAGGAAGAGAAGCTTTCGCGTGATAAAAAGACTGCTATCTTTGAGACGACCCCGAAAATGTCGACGTATCTGCTTGCGTTTGCGGTTGGCAATTTTATTGGCTACCGGACCGTTTCAAAACATGGCGTTGAGATAACTGCTTATGCTGGCTTGCATCAAAAAGTCGATGATCTTAAATATGCCGGCGACTTTGCGGCTGATGTCCTTGATTTCTATGACGATTGTTTCAAGACGCCATTTCCTTTACCGAAGATGGACTTGCTCGCTCTTCCGGACTTCGAAGCTGGCGCTATGGAAAACTGGGGTCTCGTGACTTTTCGCGAAATTGCTATGATTGCAAACGAGCAGTCGGCCTTTGACCAAAAACAATATGTCGCTATTGTAATTGCGCATGAGCTTTCGCATATGTGGTTTGGTGATTTAGTGACGATGAAATGGTGGGATGACCTCTGGCTAAATGAGTCGTTTGCTAACATGATGGAAGTATATTCGACGGACAAAATTCGTCCAGAATTGTCTGCCTGGGATGACTTTTATACGAGCGCGATTCTTGGCGCATTTCATCGCGACTGTCTGCCTGGCGTTCAGCCGGTAAAAGTCGAGGTCCAAAATGTCGAAGATATCTCGAATCTCTTTGATGGCGCGATTGTTTATGGTAAAGGTTCGCGTTTGCTTCTGATGCTGATGCGCACGATGGGCGAAGAAAATTTCTTCAAAGGCTTAACTGATTATTTTGCAAAGCATAAATATAGCAACACGGTCGCCGATGATCTTTGGGACGCACTGAATCCGTATGCGGATTTTGATGTTAAGGAATTCATGACGCCATGGCTAACACAACCTGGGTACCCAGTCTTAACAGATGAGGAGCAGGAACGCTTTTTGTTGTCCGGCGACAAATCTGACGAAAAATATCCAATCCGCGATATAAAAGACGATTTAACTGGCGACTACTTAATCAACCTTAGCGACCAGGAGCTATCTGATAAGCTCGCGCGTCTAGACGAACTAAATAAAGAGCAAAAACTTCGCCTGCTTATCGACCGTCGCCTACTTGCAAAAACTGATCGCGTTTCGAGTGCTTCGCTGTTGCCGCTCCTCGAAGCATTCGTTGCGGAGACTGATCCGGTTATTTGGGAGATCATCTCGTCGATAATCGCTGACCTCAAGATTTTCTTTACGCCGGATAGTAAAGAAGAAAAGAAGTTTAAAGATTTCGTTCATAAAATAGCATTCAAAAACTATCGCCGCCTCGGCATTGAGGCTAGGGCAAGCGACTCTGAAGATGACAAGAAACTCCGCCCTATTATTATGGGTATGATGCATTATGCGGAAGATGAGGATTATTTCGAGCTAATCGATGAGCAATATAATAATATATACATAACGAAGATTAACCAAGATTTGCGCTATATTATCGCTTGCAGCCTAGTCCAAATACATCCAGAGCTTTCGATGAAATATTTTGGTATTTATCAGAGTACGCCAGACTCGGCTCTAAAACGCGACTTAATGGATGCGCTCACTGGCGTCCGCAATAAAGAGGTGGCGCTGAGCTATCTTGAGCGCCTCAAGGACGGCACGGTTCGTGCGCAGGATCGCCTTATCTTCTATATGCGCCTACTGCGCAATCATCGCATTCGCAAGGATGCTTTTAGCTGGGTCTATAGCAACTGGGATTGGCTCTATAAAGAGGAGGGCGATAAGACGATTCCGGACTATCCGCGCTATATGGCGGCCTTTGTTCGCACAATAGGCGAAGCGAACGACTTTGAAAAATTTTTCAGTCGGCATGAAAAGGAAAAGATTCTCGCTCGCGACATTGCTGTTGCTTACGCCGAAATCGACGCTCGTCTGAGGCTGATCAAGAATGACAAGAATGCCATATATGAGTATCTCGGATAATCGTGAAGGTGCGAACATAGGGAAAAGAAAAAAGCCGAGTTACCTAAGGGCAATTTGGATAACGATTATTCCGCTCCTAATTTTTGTAGGTATTCCGATGTTATCGGAGATGAATTGTGAGGCTCATAAAACGGGCACTTATGACTGTATAGGTACAGGATATGTGTTGTTCTATGGAATAGCTATTGGTATACCTCTTGCTATTATTACATTCATCGCGTCATTTCTCGCAATAAGGACAATGCGTGAACGTAGAGCGGAGGTGACATGCTCCGAACAGCAGGCCCAGGTTCAGAGTATCAATAATGATGCAATTAATGACAATCGTCCGGTGAATAGAGCGCTATTCAATATAGACTTGGTCAGTGTGCTTGTTGGAATAATCTTGCTGCCGATGGGGGTTATCGGATTTTTTAAGCCATTTTCGGTCGTTATAGCATCGGTCTATATTCTAATTAATATATTGATTATAGCGTCTCAGAGGGGAAGGCGCCTGCAGATTGGCGAGCTATATGTAGTGCTCGCAAACCTTATCCCGTTATCAATTTGCATTGACGGAATGATTATAGGTGAAGATAGCCTTATGGATGCGTCGTTATACGGTAATCCGTTTCTAGCTGGGCCGATTCTCGTGGCGTTATTGGTCTTCGTCTTATATATGATAGCTTCTAGCTCGAAGAAGTATCTAAGAGAGATATCGAAGAATGTCTTATTTATTCTTTCCGCCGTAAATATAATAATGAGCGTCGTAGTGATATTTTTTCAATAGTATTTCATATGCCAATGCGCCCCTTCTAGCTAAAGGGTAGATAAGGTCAAAACTGAATTTTTAGCGAGAAATGCCAAAAAGTTCAAAATTATTAAAAAAAGTCCAAAAAAGTACTTGCAAAGCCCAATTATTTGCGCTAATATAAGGACAGTTTTTGATTCAAGTTCAATTTTCTATGAACCTCTGAACATAGTTTGATAAATACTGCGAGGCAAACTAAACTACGAATTAGATTTCATAGTTTTCTTTGGCCCAAGAAAATTTATCTTTTAACAATTTGGAACATGATAATACGAGGAAAAACAATGCAAGTTTACTTGCAAATTGTTTTACGAATTATTATCTATTAGACAACAATAGGAAATTAATTGACGGCACGAATCGAAAGATTCTTGCAACTAATAATTGAACTTCAATTACTAGTTAAGTCAATGCATAAAAAGGTACATAAGGGCACTGATAGTGGATGCCTTGACATTTGCAACCGATGAAGGACGTAGAACTCTGCGATAAGCTTCGGGTAGCTGAGAACAAGCTTTGATCCGGAGATTTCCGAATGGGGAAACCTAATACAAGTCATGTTGTATTGCCTTTAGCTGAACACATAGGCTAATGAGACGGGAACCAGCCGAACTGAATCATCTTAGTAGGTTGAGGAAAAGAAAGTAACCAACGATTCCGAAAGTAGTGGCGAGCGAAATTGGAATAGTCTAAACCTCAAGATAACCTTACGGGTTAACGCCCAGAGTTATTAGGGGTGTTGCGTGTTTACACAATTTTTATGCTGAGCAGTTAAGCTTGCTTGACCGTTCGGCATAAAAACCGACAGCGTTAACTGAGCGGATAAGATTCATAGTTGTTAGCGGAAGCGTTTGAATGGCGCGCCAAAGATGGTGAAAGCCCAGTATGCGAAAACAACTATTAGAACTTATATGTGTTTTCACAAGTAGGACGGGGCACGAGAAACCCTGTTTGAATCCGGCAGGACCACCTGCCAAGGCTAAATATATTGATTGATCGATAGCGAACTAGTACAGTGATGGAAAGGTGAAAAGAACCCCGGGAGGGGAGTGAAATAGATCCTGAAACTCAGTGCCTACAAGGTGTCGGAGCAGCTTCGGCTGTGACGGCGTGCTTTTTGTAGAACGATCCAGCGAGTTAATGTTGTCGGCGAGGCTAAGTCAGATGATGGAGCCACAGTGAAAGCGAGCCTTAATAAGGCGACAAGTCGGCAGTATTAGACCCGAAACCGGGTGACCTAACCATGTGCAGGTTGAAGCTGCGGTAACACGCAGTGGAGGACCGAACCAGGGTACGCAGTAAAGTGCTTGGATGACTTGTGGTTAGCGGTGAAATGCCAATCGAACTCGGAGATAGCTGGTTCTCCTCGAAATAGCTTTAGGGCTAGCGTCATGTAGTAGCATCTGGGGGTAGAGCTCTGAAAAGGCTAGGGGCGGGCAACTGTACCCTACCTTATCAAACTACGAATACCGGATGTGTAATCATGGCAGTCAGAACGGCGGGGCTAAGCTCGTCGCTCAAAAGGGAAACAGCCCAGACCATCGTCTAAGGTCCCTAATTAACACTAAGTGGGAAACAAGGTGAGATTTCTTAAACAGCTAGGATGTTGGCTTAGAAGCAGCCATTCATTTAAAGAGTGCGTAACAGCTCACTAGTCAAGAGATTTTGCGTGGAAAATGTAACGGGGCTCAAGTATTAAACCGAAGACATGGATTGTTATATAGATTCGTCTATATAGCAGTGGTAGAGGAGCGTTGATATTGCGGTGAAGTCAGATTGTAAAGTCTGGTGGAGCGGTATCAAGTGAGAATGCTGGAATCAGTAACCTTAAGACAGGTGAGAATCCTGTCGGTCGTAAGAGCAAGGTTTCCAGGGCCACAGTAATTGTCCCTGGGTTAGTCGGTCCTAAGCCGAGGCGTATTAGCGTAGGCGATGGACATCAGGTTAATATTCCTGAACAGGTA
>CAMHRH010000001.1 GCA_946187605.1 uncultured Candidatus Saccharibacteria bacterium | reverse complement strand
CGCATGTACGAGCCAGTCTATAATGCTATTATTTGTAACTGGCGCAAAGAATGCTAGGCTGACTACAGCAATCGCAATTGGCGTAAAGAATGCCATAAAACGCTTTATGAATTTTACTATGGAGCGCTTGAGGATCTTCTTTTTTAGGTAGAAGACGTGCACAATTGTTCTGTAGGTCATTGCTACAAGGGTGCCTATAGCGATTCCGACTAGCCCTAGTTTGTATACCAGAATGACAGAAATGATGATATTTAGTGCGGTTTCGATATATGCATACTTGGATATCTCTTTAAATTTATTAGCATCGTAAGCTAAGTTGAGGTATGGTGATCTGATAGCATAAAAAGCTTCTGCAAGTAGGAGGATGATGCCAAAGACCGGCTGTGAATAGTTGGCGTCATTAATATTGTTAGTGTAAAGCATGACGAATGGCGTAACGAGCAATATGCCGACGCTAAAGAATAAGAATACGAGCACGAATGTTATATATTCATATAGATCGAATTTTTTGTCTAATTCTTTTTTGTCTCCCAATGCATATAGATTTCCGATTGATGGCGAGATTGCGGAGGTGATTGAGTTGATTATTTTAGACAAGCCGCTTGAAACTAGTGCGTATACGCTATAGACGGAAACAGTCTGTAAATCTGTGAATATTGTTAGGAGAGTAATGTCAGTATTCATATGAATGAAATACGCAATATTGATAGCAAGTCCATTCCATCGGTTCTTGATAAGGGCATTGTCGTGCTTCGCATTTTTATCTAATTTAAAATACTTTTTTACGGCAAAATTAAAAATAGTCGGTTGAATGAAATAGATTAGAGCTGAGGTTATTTCTAAAATGTGAATATTTGGATTAATGTGAGTGATTATTAGAACTGCGATAACATCGAGAATGATGAGTAGGATTTTGCTTAAAGAGATAATATACCCACGTTTGCTGGCGTTTAGGAGGTTTTGATAGGACAATGAAAAACAGTATTGCGAGAAGAGTTTGACTGACAAAATGAAGGTAAGTGTACATATGAAGGAAAAGTCGAAACTGCTGTGACTGAGGATCGGATATAACACGGACAGGCCTGCCGTATAAACTAAGAATATTATAGAAATGCGCCTAAAGAATCTGGAAGAAGTTTTTACAATTGAGCTAATTTTTGCATGATTGCCTTTAGCGATTGGCGAATAGAGGCTTGCCATAATGACGCCGTTTACGCCGCCTTCAAGTAAGGTAATATAGTTTAAGAATTGGCTCAGAGACGAAACGAGACCATTTGTTTCGGAACCGAAGACGGAGAGCACGATTCGTGGGATAATAAACCCATTTGCGATCGTAACAAACTGCAATAATAAGCTAGAAGCCGTATTGAGAAGGCCGATTGGTAATTTATTTTTCCGCATTATTTCTTAATCTTGTAGTAGGCATTATAGGTGTGATGGGTGACTTGTTTTTCTTTCGGCGGAAGTTGCATGTAGTCGCCAAAAACTATGCGCAAGACGTCATCGTATTTTTTATAGATGGAAGCTTCGATATTCTCGAACGGAACTCTTATGAAATCCTTTATCCACTCAGACGGAATGATGTCGTGCTCTAGCCCGTAAGTAGGGTCGCTAGAGACTAAAAATCCAGTATCGTCTTTTGGGAGCGAATCGAAAAGATTTATCATCTTTTCGGTATAGTTTGCTTTAGCGAAATAGTTGTACCAAATGTATTTGAATCTGTACTTTGGGTTTCGCGGCCATGCGCTGTGCTTTGCGTTTGTCGTGTAGATGCCTGTGTGATATCTGCAATATTTCTTCCAGAAAATATCTTGAGCTTTTTTATCCCCGCTAATGTAGTGGTAAGTGAAAATATCTACATATACACCATAGTTGGGTATTTCTTTTTGCTGAAACTCATCTACGATGGTATCTGTGGAAACTAGTTTTGGGAATGAATAGTAACAGCCATCCTTGTTTGGCTCCAGGAGTTTGTATTTAGGGTTATTCTCTTTTTTGAGGGCAGCTTTGAGCTTTTTGAGTTCCTTCGGTGTCATGATGACATCAATATCATCGTCCCAAGGAATAATGCCCTTGTGGCGAATTGCGCCAATCAGTGAGCCTCCGATAAGGCTGTATTGGATTTTGTTCTTAACGCAAATTTTATCAAAAAAGCCAAGTACTTCTACGAGCTTAGACTTCAGTTCTTTGTCGCTCATTTTCTTGAGTGTCTCTGGATTAGACATATCTTTAATTATAGCTTATTCTCTATATTTCTACTAAATCTTCTCTGTTTTTGAAGGCATTCATGACCTTGCAGATTTCAGCGCTAACTTGCTTCTCTATTCTTGGGTTGTCTTTTTCGTCCTTGATTGCTTGTAGAAACTCAACTAGTTCGTATCTGATTCCTTCGCCTTCTAATTGATAGTAGTAGCGTTTGTTTTTAGTCTGATCTTCATAGCGTAGCTCAAAATACTCAGTTTTCCACCATGGTGCTGGTACGTAAATGTAAGCTTTTGTGCCAGTGATTATGAGCTCTCCTTCTGATTTAGCGCCTTCGGCTACGGTCGCGCTAGCGGTGGCGTGAGGATAAATAAAATTTATGCGCGAGAAAATATCCTGCTCCTTGCTTGTTCTGGAGATGATTTCTCTTTTTTTATAATCTACTCCTAAGATTTGGAAGATCGGTAATAGTGCGTTTGGCCCCCATTCATACATACTAGCGAATACTTCCGGATCATTTCTTTTCATATTTGTACATGTTGTGTCGATGGATAGGATTTCACCGATTTTGCCAATTTCTGCAAGTAATGAAAGACGCTTATATGCGGTAGAATACGCTGTGCGGATAGCTTCCATTAGAATACAGTTGTTGGCCTTTGCCAAAGAGGTGAGTTCCTCAAATTCTTTAGAGTCTAGACAAGCTGGAGATTCGTATAGGACATGTTTTTTTGCCTGAAGCGCCCCCTTGATATATTTGTAGCGCGTTTGGTAACTGCTTTTAATATAGACCGAATCGACATTTTTAAGTAAGTCTTCGAAATTTACATAGCTCTTTAACTCTAAATTTTTTTCTTGCTTTAGCGACGTGCTTTTTTCGCAATAAATACTCGTAATATTAATGCCATTTACGAATTTTGCTTCATTTAATATTCTTTTGAAAAACGGAATTGAATCGCCGATGATGCCAAGGTTCGTATTGCGGTTTTCTGAACGAATTTCTGTGCTCGATATGCCTTTTGTTCTTTCGAGGTATATGACTTTGCAGTATTTGTCTAGATAATCGAATTGTCCTTTCCAATCGTCGCCGACCGTAAAGATGTCTACGTTATAGCGTTTGATGTCGTCGATTTTTTGGCCGTCGTATTCTTCGATGATAATTTCATCTGCGAGGCCGGTAGCTTTTACGGATGCAATACGTTCTGCGATGGATTGTGATGCATTGATTTTTCCGCGAGTGCGATCGTAGTCGTCGCTAGTTACACCAACGATGAGATAGTCGCCTAGAGCTTTTGCTCGCTCTAGCAATCGTTGATGGCCAAAATGGAATAAATCGAAAGAGCCGTAGGTGATTACTTTTTTCATGGCGGTTTCCTTTTAGAGATTATTTATCTAATTCAAGAAGAGCTTTAGTGAATTGTTCCATAAACGTCTGTTCGCCGATTGACACGCGAAGGCAGTCTCCTAGTTTTCCGACATTAGGATAGCTTTTAATAAGAATTTTTTTCTCGCTTTTCATGTGCTCTACAAGCTTTTCGGCATCGGTCTTTGGCTGAATAAATATAAAGTTACCGGCAGAGCCTGCATGCTTGTAGTTATTCAAATCTAGCCAGTTTATGAGATAGGCTCGTCCTTGATTAAAGTTATCTATGAGTGTATCTAGTGTTCCGTTTGTTGTTAGTACTTTTTCTGCAATTTTGAGAGCAAAGACATTAGTGTTATGTGGAGTTGTTAGTTTTTGAACCATTGCAACGCTTTCTGGCTGGCCGACTACATAGCCTAAGCGGCATCCTGCCATTGAAAACAGTTTAGAGAATGTTCGAGTAACAAAGACGTTTTTATTGCTTAGGGCGTAGTTAATGAAAGTTTTTGGATAGAAATAGTGGTATGCTTCGTCAATGAGGACTGTGATTTGCTTTTCCTGTGCTCGTTCAATTAGCTTAGCTACTTCTTCGTCGCTATAAACGTTGCCCATAGGGTTGTTTGGGTTTAGTAGAATGAGAAGTTGGGCGTCGTCAGTCATCTCTTTAAGGATGTCGTCAATATTCATATCGAGAGAATCTGAATACGGCACTTTTACGAAGTTGCGGCCATACATTTCGGAATAGACTTGGAACATGAAGTATGATGGCACTACGCCAATAATCTTGCCATTCTCGCCTGTATAGGCTTCAATGACATAGCGAATAGCTTCGGCGGAGCCGTTAGTCAGGCAAATGTTTTGCGGTGTAGCTTTGATATGTTTTGCTAATACTTTTGTAAAATGTGCAGTCTCTGGATATTCCGCGACTAGTTCTGGAGTGATTTCGGATAGCGCATCATCAATAATCGTTTTTGGGAGGCCTCCTGGGTTTTCGTTTAGATCGAGGCGCAGATAGCTACTACGTTCATTCTGGTCGAATATGCGTTCAAGATTGACTAGTCGTGGGTTTAAATAATACATCTCTTTCCTTTTTGTTAGCCCGTGGGTTAGTTTCAATAATGGTTCTTTTAGCTATTATACATCTGTTAGACTAAGGATGATAAATATATCAGCTTGCATAGTTAAAAGTGTAAATTATCCGTGATAATGGTGGTTGCTGGGAAATAATGTTATTTTACAGATAGAAAGAATATATTCGGTGGAGCTAGTTTCTACTTTGGAAACAAAGTGCGCAATGCGCTCGTTGAAGGGGTGGCGGTTCTGTGATAAGATAGTGATGGAAGCGTGGCCGAGTGGTTGAAGGCGCACGACTCGAAATCGTGTAGGCCGCAAGGTCTCGGAGGTTCGAATCCTCTCGCTTCCGCCAGGAAGAATGAACCGGCCTCTAGGGGTCGTTTTTTTTGTTAAAATAGTATTTTTTCGAAGATTATCGCGGGCGAGATTCCGTCCTATAAAATCTATGAAGATGATAAGACTTATGCATTTCTTGATATAAATCCGGAGAGTAAGGGGCATACTTTGGTTGTTCCGAAAGTTGAAGTTGATAAGATTTATGATCTGCCGGATGAGGACTGGAGTGCGTTGTGGGCGGCTGTTAAAAAGGTTTCGGCGCATATGGAGGAGGTATCTGGCCGCCGTACTTTAATGAAGGTGATTGGTACTGATGTGCCGCACGCGCATGTGCATTTGATGCCGATGGATGAATCTTGGGAATATGGCCGTACTCTTAGTTTGACAGAAGATGAGTTTAAAGAAATTCAAGAAAAACTTGCATTCTAGGACAGCAAAAAGTAGCCCCTTGGGGCTACTTTTCTGTGAGAACATCGCAATATTCTATTAGCGTTCGAATTTTTCATCGACGCCTGCTTTCGCTTGCAATGCGTCGGCTTTATTTTTGAAGATGGTTCCATCGGCTAAGACTGTGTACTCGTCTTCGTCTTTAGCGAGTGGTTCGTTTTCGCTGGATGTAGCATTGGCGATTTGCATGGCGCCTTCTGGGCCTGGGGTTGGGCTTGAGTCTGGGGCAGGTTCGCCGTTTAGAGCTTTGAGAAGATTCTCGTTCTTCAGGATATAGCCAGCAGCTTTCTTAGCCGTATCGGCGTCACCGGCTGCTTCAGCTTTTTCTTGCTGTTCTTGCAACCAGGCATTTTCTTCCTGAATATCTTGTATGCACTCCTCTTTTGTGTAGCTTGGCTTTTCTGCGTTCACAAAATCTCCTTTTTTGTTTGGTTTTTGTTTTTGTGATACCCGATACTTTCACTATAGCAAACTTCTTATGTTTTGTCAAGTAGCAAAAAGCCCCGCCGGGTTGGCGAGGCCGTGCTTTATGTTGTGTGGAATACGCGTTCGCACTCGTACTCGTCTGTACTCTCAAGGAATGCATATACCCCGTTTCTTACTAAGTACTCAGTAAGTTCGGAGTCGAGATTTGAGGTGCGTATGCGCATGACTGCTTCTGTTTTCTGTCCTCTATCGTAGAAGCGCAAAAAAGCGTCGTCTTTTTTGGTGCTGTTAACGAAGAGTGACATATGCGTCCCGTAGGGGGATACATAATCATCCAGGGACGGAATGTATTGGATCGCATCTTGGATGTTGGCATTCCTCTCGAGGAATGCATATACCCCGTTTCGGAGTAAATAGTTTAGAAGGTTCCGGTTGTTGATCTTCATTTGCTCAACTACGCGTTTGCTTAATGAGTAGATGATACTCTTCTTTGACTCGTGCCAAAATACTCTTAGGAAGCCGTCACCTTCTTGCCCTATGAAGATAGAGCAATGATTTGTATAGTTTGCCACCAGTCCATCGAGTGTCCCGTCGAATGGGCGTCGCTCCTGGTTGAGCGATAATGATTTTGCCCAATTGTAGGCTGCTGGTTCGTATTCCTCGTAATTTGGAATACTTGGCAGCGCCAGCGCCGGCATTTTCATATTCTGGATATCTGACAGGCCGTTTTGACTGTTGGTTAGCCACCGATATGCGTTATCGATGTGCTCTTTGTAGTCTTTTATTGGTGGTATTTTTAATGTTTCGGGACTGTTCCCCCATAACATGCGTATGCTTATGCTCATTCATAATCAGCTCCTTATTGTCTAAAGTTCACTAGTCTGCCGTATTGCAGAGATAACTAGTACTTTTATAATATCATAGATTTGCTAAATTGTCAAGCATAGGAATAAAAAGAACGGGTGCCTTGCCCGTTCTTTTTAGCTTGTGGCGATAGTTAGGCGAGTTCGAACTCAGCCTTCATATCGTCGAGGAGTTTTTGTTTTGTTTCGAGTTGATTCTTGGTTTCATCTACGAGTTCTTTTGGTGCTTTCTTGACGTAGCTTGGATTGCGTAGGCGTGTTTCGAGGACTTCAATTTCGCGACCGAGGCTCATAATGCGATTCTCGAGATTTGCTTTGTATTTTGCGTGAATATCGGCTGGGATTTCGAGATAAATGTTTGGGTGCCCTGCGATGGCGAGATGTAGGCCTTTGGCGTCTTCTGGTTTGATTTGTGGAACGCCAGGTGCTTTGGTGTAGTGCTGGATGAGCAGCTGGTTGTCGTAGATGAGTTTGTCGTCGTAGAATGCGATTGGATAGCTATTTGCGCCTGGGAGGCTCTGGAAGTGACTTCTGACGTTAGTGACGATAGTGATTAGCTCTTCAAAGTTTTTAGCCTTTGCGGGGCTGAATTTGAGCTCCTGAGGCCATTTTGCGGTGATGACCATGCCGTCGGTCCAGCTTAAGGTTTGCCAGATGGTTTCGGTGACGAATGGTGCGAATGGGTGAAGCATAATCAAGATTTGCTCGAGTGTGCTCTTGAGGAGCGGTATGTTCTTCCAGAGTTTTTCGCCCTCGAGGAACCAGTCTGCGTATTTGTTCCAAATGAGATCGTAGATGGCGTCACCGGCTTCCGCGAAGCGATAGTGCTCGAGGAGCTTTTGGATTTCTTTGTTTGTGCGGTTGATTTCGCGAATAATCCAGTCTTCCCCGTTGCTCTTGATTTCGAGTTCGACGGCTTCGGTCTCAGAGTTATCTACCATGTCTTGAATGAGGCGTGAAATGTTCCAGATCTTGTTGCAAAGGTTGCGGCTGGCGACGACTTTAGAGCTGCTAAAGGCTTGATTTACGCCGGCGCTGCGGCTAGCGATAAGACCGAGGCGGAGTGCGTCGGAGCCGTATTTTGCGACGATTTCAATTGGGTTAATGACGTTGCCTTTGGATTTGGACATTTTGATGCCCTTTTCGTCGAGCACGAGGCCGTGAAGGTAGACGTCTTTGAAAGGAACGTCGCCAGTATTGTAGAGGCCAAGCATAATCATGCGGCCAACCCATGGGAAGAGGATGTCGGCTGCCGTCTCCATTACGCTGATTGGGTAATGTTGTTTGCGGTCACTGGTGGTGATGTATGGCCATTGTCCAGAGCTAAACCAAGTATCAAAAGTATCCTCGTCGCGGCGATAGGTTTTGCCATTCTTTTCGATTTCGGATTGGTCGACGCGTGTATCGAAAATCCAGTCAGTTGGGTCGTCGATATTGACGAAGGCCGGGATTGGGATGCCCCATGGAATCTGGCGTGAAATGTTCCAGTCTTTGAGGTTTTTAAGATAATCGATGAGGACGCGTTTTTTGTTCTCTGGGTGGAATTTGATGCGGTTTTCTTTGAGAGCATTAATTGCTTCGGTTGCGAGTGGCTTGACGTTGACGAACCATTGCTCTTTGAGGAGCGGTTCGATGACGGTATCGCATTTGTAGCAGTGGCCAACTGAGTGAACGATTGGTTCTTCCCCTCTGAGGAGGCCTTGGTCTTCGAGGTCGGCTAAAACTTTTTGGCGAGCTTCGGTTGTCGTAAGGCCTTCGTAATTGGCGCCGGCGGCTAGTGTCATCTTGCCATCAAAGCCAATAACTGTAATCATTTCGAGATTGTGGCGTTGGCCTACCTCATAGTCGTTCTGATCGTGTGCTGGGGTGATTTTTACGACGCCAGTTCCATATTCAGGGTCAGCATGTTCGTCGGCGATTATTTCAATTTTGCGGTCAGTGAGTGGTAGCTTGACTTTCTGTCCAATTATGTTCTTGTAGCGTTCATCTTTAGGATTAACTGCGACTGCAGTATCGCCCATAAGGGTTTCTGGGCGCGTAGTTGAGACGATTAGCTCTGTGATGCCAGCTTTTGGCGTAACGAGTGGGTAGGCGATCTGCCATAGTTTGCCCTTTTCGTCTTTATGAGTTACTTCGATATCAGCAAAGGCGGTTTGATGTTTTGTACAATAGTTTACAAGTTTTTTCCCTCTATAGATGAGGCCTTGTTTCCAGAGCTTTTCGAAAGTGTTATAGACGGTATCGACGACTTTTTGATCAAGCGTGAATGTTAGCGAACTCCAGTCGCAAGATGCGCCTAGTGCACGAAGTTGTAGCTCCATATTGCCGCGCTGCTCATGGACGAAGTTCCATACTTGCGAGTAGAGATCGTCGCGACTGTAGTCGAAGCGCGTTTTGCCTTCTGAATCGAGCTTTCTTTCGTAAACTACCCATGTTTCAAATCCGGCATGGTCGGCTCCAGGAATATACCAGGTATTGTCACCTTTGAGTCGGTGGTAGCGTGTAAGAATGTCTTCTAGTGCGATTGTGAGACCGTGTCCGATATGGAGGTTGCCGTTGGCGTTTGGCGGTGGCATAACTATCGTATAGTTCTCTGCTTTTTTGTCCGCACGCGGCTTAAAGGCGTCGGACTTTTCCCATAATGCATAAATTTCCGGTTCGTATTGATCCGGTTCGTAAGCTTTGCTGAATTTCATGGCTATATTATAGCATAGCTTTGCTGGTTTATAACAGGGGTAGGAGAAGTATTACTGTATTGATTTGAATCCATATTATGACATATTTTTAAGGGCGCTTATACGGTTGCTATATAGTTCGTCCGGCGCGTTCCCTTCTCTGTTTTTTGCTTGGCTAACAGGGGTAGGTTGTGTTATTTAATAAAAAAATCACATGAAAAAATGCATAAAAATACGCTTATGTTTTCACGTGAAACCATTGACAAAACATAGTAAATATTTTAGGACTATGCTCTTTCCTATGATATTTACTCAACCTACCAAACAATACGTTTGATGGTCTTAGTATAACGTAAGCGGGATGCTAATGCAAGTGGGTGCTAATAATTAGATTATTGTTATGGTTATTTTTAGCTGGCCTGTGTGCATAAAAATGGGGAAATGTTAAAATGTGCTTATGGCCTTTATTAGGAAGTTCAAGACTTTAAGCGGAGCAACTGGTGTTCAGGTTTGCTGGAAGCAGAACGGGGAAGTCGTTAAGACGGTTCATGTCGGTTCGGCTAATTCAGAACTTGGTTTGCGAAAATTGCTAAAAAAAGCGCAAAAAATTAAGGACGAGGGGAAGCGTCCTTTGTTTGATCTGTCTGATTTTGATAAAAAGTGATTTTTTGAAAAAAAATTTTTTTGCGCTTCGCGCATTAGAGCTAAATTAATCGTTTAGCAGCTTGATGATTTTCTGTGTTTCGATTATTGGCAAATCTGTTGGTAGGCATAAGGTTTTTTGGCAGATTTTTTCGGCGATCGGGCATTTTTTAGGATTATAGAAGTAATCTTTGATGTTTTTCGGGCCTGGGTAGAGTAGTGGGGAATACCAGCGGCGGATAAAATAGGATTCCGAGCTGAGCATGGCGTAGGCCTGGTTGGCCTGAGTGGTGGTGTTGAAAATAATAGGGTATGCCAGTAGCGGCTCAGTTTTTGTGATGATTTTCTCGAATTTCTTAGATTTTAGGTGTTTTTGGTATAAGTTGACGTTAGCTTCGCGGCGAATAAAGTTGGATTTTAGAGTTTCAATTTGAGATAATATGCGTTCGTTGATATAGCTGTTTGTGGTTTGTGATTGGTCTTGCTTTGCTTCTTGCTCAAAAGGGTAGATTGCTGGCTCAAGAATGCCGGTTTTTATTTCGAAATTTCGGAGATTTTGCTTGATTCCGGATGGGAGCCTTTGTAAAACGGCGTTATTGTAACGATATGTCCGCATGCGAAAACTCATGGAGCGATCTGGTTTTGGTAGATTTTTAAGTCGCGTGGTGATATTTTTATATAATTCTGGATTTTTTTCGCGAAGCAGGGGATTGACGTAGATAGCTCCGCCGAATTTTGTGGTCGTGAGGATTTTTTCGACGCCGAACGAGTGGATTGATATATCAGATATGATGTTATTTTCTTTGTCTCTGGCGAAGCGGGTAAGGCAGTGTGCGGAGTCTTCGATGAGTAGTATCTGATGTTTTTTAGCAAAATTTGCAATTTTTTGCTTGTTCTTTATGATGCCTAGGGTGTGTTGCATAACAATTGCGGCAGTTTTTTTGCCCACTAAAACGTCATCTGGTGCATAAATGCTTAGATAGTCTGGTGTTATGTCCGCATAGATCGGTTTTAATCCGGCGACGAGAATTGGATTTATTGCTGTTATGCATGTATATGGGCAAGTTATGATTTCTGCATTAGGTTTTATATCATGAAGTGCATAAAAAATCTCTGCCATACCGAAGCGAGCTTTAAGACATAGGAACCAATCTTCTGAATTGGTATTAGAAAATTTCGCCAACGCTTGGCGTACTTTTTCGCTGGACTCCTCGTAGGTCATATTTATGTTTATTATACACCAAGAGTTATTTCTATCTTATGTTGTATAATTGAGCTATGAATTTTGTTGAACTTGAGAGTGGCGAATTTCGACGATTTGAGCAGAAGAATCCGTACGGCAATCTGTATCAGATGTCTGAAAGGGCAGAAGTGCGAAGGCGTATGGGTTGGAATGCGAAGCTTTTGGGTTTGAAGGATAAAAACAAAATCATTGCTGCTTGTTTATTGCTTGAAAAAAATGGTGCCGCGATGGTGCAGATGGGCGGCGTTTTGGATTGGTCGGATACAAAAATCATTAATGAGTGGTTAAAAAATGTGTCGGATTATGCAAAAAAGAACAATTTTTATATGTTGGAGATTTACCCACCTGTTAAATTGTCGATTCGCGATAATAAAGGTGAGATTATCGAAGAATATGACCGTTCTGGCATCTATAAATTGTTTGAAAAATATGGGTATTCTTATCTTGGCAAGACGATTGCGGTCGATCCGAAAGCAAACCGCTGGATCACTTGTAAAGATTTGTCTGGCTTTAAAAATGTTGATGAGCTTCGCGCGTCTTATAAGAAGAATGTTCGGAATAAGTTACGCAAGTGTAGCGGTGATTTGACGATTGAGGAAGTGACGAGCGATGAGGACTTGGATGAAATTGGTCGTGCGATGGAGGGAAGTAACGAGAAAAATGGTGCAAAAAGTCGCGACCATTCATATTATCGATATATTCGTGACGCGTATGGGAAACAGGTGCATTTTGTCTTGGCGCGTCGGAAAGAAGATGGCGACACGGTAGCTGGAAGAATAATTTTTGATCACCCAAATGAGACGATTTCGTTTATTTCTGGAACAGTGCAGAAATATCGTCGCATGAATGCGATGACGGTTTTGCAGGATGATTTATTGACGAAGTGTTTTAATAATGGCATTAAGCGCGTGAACTTCTATGGTATGGAAGGCGATTTTTCGGATAATAACCGGTTGTTGGAATTTAAGAGTGGATTTGGGATATTGGTCGAGGAGTATATTGGCGGTTTTAGGTTAATAATAAGGCCAGGAAAATATAAAGCTGTTCAGGCGAAAACTTTCGCAAGACGCTGTCTCGGCTTTGCGAAGCGAAAGATTATTAGGAAATAATTGAGCGTGGCGATATATCGAGGCTGTATGGGTCGGTGGCTTTTTGGCCGGACTGAATTGAGTAATATGCAGCAGATGCAACCATGGCGCCGTTGTCGGTGCTGTATTTGAAATCCGGCACATATACTTGATGACTTTTGTCGAATGCTTTGTGGAGTTCGTCGCGTAGCATAGAGTTAGCTGAGACGCCGCCGGCAAGAAGTATGGATTTTGCGGGATATTCTTTGGCGGCTTTTTGGAGCTTTTTAATGAGGATTTTAATGGCGGTTTGCTGGAAACTGGCTGCGAAATCCGATACTTGTTGTTTGGATAGATGATTCTTTAGCTCGTGCGAGGGCGTGGTGATTGGTAAGTTGAGATCCTTTTGAACGGCGCGGAGTACGGCAGTTTTAATGCCGCTGAAGGAGAAGTCTAGGGCGTCGACTTTTGGGATGGGCAGTTGGTATTTGTCTGGATTGCCAGTTAATGCCTCTTTGGCGATATTTGGGCCGCCAGGGTAGGGAAGACCAAGTATTTTAGCGACTTTGTCAAAGCACTCGCCGATGGCATCATCACGAGTTGAGCCAATAATCTCGAAATGATTGTGGTGCTTCATGTAGATAATTTGAGTATGTCCACCTGAGACGACGGCAGCTAGAAGTGGAAATTCGGGGTTGGAGCCGCTGAGCCAGTTGGCGTAAATATGAGACTTAAGATGATGCGTTGGGTAAAAAGGCTTGTTATAAAGAATGGCCAGTGTTCTAGCTGCAAGTGTGCCGACAAGTAGGCTGCCGACAAGACCCGGCGTATGTGTTACGGCGATGGCATCGATACTCTCTGGTGTCTCGTTAGCGTCGGTGAAGGCTTTCTTGATGACGGGATTAATAGCTTCGATGTGGCTACGAGCGGCAATTTCTGGAATCACGCCGCCATATTCGGCATGAATATCGATTTGCGATACGACAACATTAGATAGGACTTTTTGTCCATCTTCAATAATTGCAGCGGCAGTTTCGTCGCATGATGATTCAATCCCGAGAATTTTCATGGAGTTTATTATATCACAGGGGTAGTTAGTCGTAGCCTAGGGAGTCTGATTGTGCTATTATTAACATAAGGATAATAGGTCATGGAAAAAAATAGTAGATTACATAGCGCATCTGAAATAAGCGCAAGCGAGGAAGCTCAAAAAAGAAAAGACGAGCAACTAGAAAAAGTAAAAAAAGAGCGTTTACTTAGAAAAATAGCGAATGGAGCCATGCGTGTCGCTGAGCGTCTTAAGAAATGGGCCGACAAGAGAGACGGGGGTATTTCTCAAGATATGGGCGGGGCGGATGTATCTTCTGATGTGAATGTTCGTACTGTTTCGAAAAAGGAGGGGGGCGGTTTAACTGATCAGGACAGGGCTAATGTCTTGAAATCGGTAAATGACTATTTTAAGCGTGGCGATGCCTCTCAGGACGAGATGAGTGCTGCTAGTAAACGGGTTCAGGATGTAATTAATGGTGAGCAGGATTACTTTTCAAGGATTACTAGCGAGCTTGAGGGCGTTTCCGAGGACGAATTAGGCGCCGTCAGTAAACGGGTTCGGGATGTATTTAACGAAGTGGACGGCCGAAAAAGTAGTGATTGGCGGAGCGGAGCTGAGTTTGCGAGGGCGCTTGATCGTTTTGGTGATGACTATAAGTCAGTAACTGAACTTAGTGGGGAGTTGAAGGGTAGCTTGTTTAGTGGAGGCCGGAATTATTTCTCGAAAATTAGTAGTGAGCTTGGTCTGAAATCTAGCGATCGCAGAGGTAATCCTGAAGAATTTAAGGCTAAGATTGCGGCTGCAATGAAACGCTCTCTAGGTCGGGATGGTGCACCATTTTTGGCCAGTCGCGGCATTATGACGTCAGGCGAGCGCAGAGCATTGAGCGATGAGGCGACGATTACTTTATACGATGATATTCTGGGGGATGTATTAAAAAAATATAGTAGTACATTTGATTCTCTTGCGGACACAGAGAAGATGAAGCTTACTTTAGCGGACGCTATTGCCCTTAAAAATTCTTCTGGGGTTGATTCCGAGCCGAAGCCAACAGAAAAGAAGGTGCCCGAGTCGGTAAAGAGCGATGTCGCATCGGGCGAAGAGGATAGTTCTGATGGGGAGGTGGATGCTAAGGTTGAGGAGAAGATTATCGTTAGGAGACGACCGCCTGTGAGCCCTAATCCGGCTGAGAGAATTATGGGTTGGGCGATAGGAGTTCGTGCACGTAAAGCAGAGAGCCCTAATCCGGCTGACGTTAAGAACGACCAAGATTTGTCTGCAGAAGCGGAGTCTGCAGCGGAAAAGACGCTGGTTAAGATTGATAATGCGGAAGTGCGCAAACAGATAGAATTGCAAATTGGCGAGTTGGGGGCTGAAAAGGCTAAGCTCGAATCCGACATGAGCGGAATAAGCGCAGAAATGCTTAATGTTGCTAATTTGGATAGTATATCTGAAGAGGATAGGGAAAAGAAGCAAGAAGAGCTAGCAGATAAGTTCCGTAACGTTGCGTTAAATATCGGCAGATTGTCAAGCAAGATTTCTAAGCTTGAAAAGTCGATGGTGGCCGACAAGGAGGCGATGGCTTTATTGGAAGCTCCTGAGATGCGAAAGCACGTAGAACTTAGCGAAGGCAGTGTCGTGACGTCTGATGAATATGCGAAGATTAAGGATCAGGTACGCGAGGCGGTTGTTGCTGACTTGAAGGATTATGATAGCCTTATCTTTATGAAGGAGCGTGGTCTCAAGGATGAAGATGTCGAGAAAATGTCGATTGAAGAATTGCATAAATTAGTCGATGATTATCGTAAAGAAAAGCTTGGAGATTTGGATAAACGCGGTATATCGCATGAGCGAGTTACGCAGGCTGCGAAGATTATTGGTTTCGGCGAAGTTGCATATGCGGATTTGACGGCTCCACAGGTTTCTAGAATTTATAAAGCATTATTGAGCCTTGAAGACAGTAAGAAAGCTAGGGCCGGAGTTGCTCCAGAGCAGGTCGTCAATGCGGCTTCTACTAATAATGAAGCCTTTGCTACTTCTGAAGACGATGTTGATGCTGTGGCGCGGCCGGTGCCAGCTAGTAGTTCTGTGAGCGCTTAATCATAATTCGTTGTATGAAGAATATTCTCCTCGTTAAAGAGGAGAATATTTTTTCGTCTTTTGCTGATATTAGCGGTAAAACTTGAGGCTAGCGATAGGATCTTTATGCGCGGCTTTGGCGGCAGGATAGACGCCAAAGAGAATGCCGACCGTTAAGCTGACTGCGCCGGTGATACCGAGGATTTGCCATGAAATATGCGGCGCAAAAGGAGTGACGAGCGAGATAAGGAATGCGAAGACGTAGCCCAGAATAAAGCCCATAAGTCCGCCAATTATACTTAATATCATCGACTCGAAGAGGAATTGGAGGAGAATGTGACCTGATGACGCGCCAACGGCTTTACGGATGCCAATTTCGCGCGTGCGCTCAGATACTGACACGAGCATGATATTCATGATGCCGACGCCGCCGACAATAAGGGAGATACTGGCGACGAGCGTGAGCATGCTGGAAATAATCGAAATCATTGAGCCGGCCGGATGGAGCTCGTCGGAGCCGGTAATAATTTTATAGTCTTTGTCGCCTTTCTTAGTCTTGGATAACTTCTCATTAATAGACGAGACGACATTATCTACGACATCGGTGGTTGAAGTGCGGATGTCGATTTGTTGAATTTGAATCGAGGATTCAAAAGTGCTAGCGAATTTTATATTGATTAGGATGGAATTATCGAAATCGACGCCGTTGAAGTTGATTGGGTCATTAATCTCGTCGAGTACGCCGACAACCATGAACTGTTGTCCGCCGTAATTAAATGTACGTGTAGCGGCTTCGGTGGTGCCGAAAACCTGCTCAGCGACATTATAGCCGAGGACGGCGACATTTTCGCGAAGACTGTAGTCGAGGAATTGACCGCTTTTCAGATGTAAGTCAAGGATATTCTGAAGGTCGTTATTGGTTGCGACGACGTTGGTTGATTCGTAGCTACGATCGGCTATTGTGATTGTAGAATTACTGATAGCAAGTGGGGCAACATATTCGACGCCTTCGGTTTCCTTGATGACTTTTACGTCTTCGAGAGTGAGATTAGATTTGGAATATTGGCTCGCATTTGTTAGCTCATCGATAAGGCTATCGGTGATTTCTTTGCCATTGCTTGGGCGTACGAGTACTAGGTTGGCGTTATTCTTATCGCTGTTTGTGCCGATAAGTTGATTGATGCCGCCGGTTAGGGAGAGGATCAGGACGATGCTAGCAACGCCGATAGCAATACCGAGAGCTGATAGAAAAGTGCGGCCGCGATTTTGGCGCAAGCTATCAATAGCGAGGTGAAGATGAGTATTAACTAATAATCTCATTTCTTGTCCTCCTTCTTTGATTCTTTCTTTTTATCGTCAGTTTTCTTGGTTTTCTCGTCTTTTTCTTTCTTCTTGCTGTCGGATTTTGCTTTTTCGGTTTTCTTTGCCTTGCTGTCTTTTTCTGGCTTTTTAGTCTTTTCGGCCTTGTCGGATTCTTTTTCGTCTTTTTTGGTACTGACTTTTTTGCCAGAGACTACGACGTCGTCATCTGATATGATTTCCATTTCGATAGGTTTGCGAGATGGAAGGACTTTGACGGAAACCTTCTCGCCTTTGCCGGCGCGGGGAAGCTCGCTGTCGGCGACCGTCTTGATGTCGGTGTCGATTTCGCCATCGAGCATATTTATCACGCGTGTGGCGTAAGTCGTGAGTGCTGGGTTATGGGTGACCATGATGATAGTGTTACCAAGAGAATGAATTTCTTGGAGCTCTTCCATAATGATGTGACTGTTGCGGCTATCGAGGTTGCCGGTTGGCTCGTCGGCAAGGATAATGCTCGGGTTTGCGATAAGACTACGTGCGATTGCGACGCGTTGCTGTTGGCCGCCAGAAAGCTGGTATGGCATATAGTATTCACGTTCGCGTAGGTGAAAATGCTCGAGAATATTGTCTGCCATGCGAAGACGGCGTGTTTTGCGATAGCCAGAGTAAATAAGCGGAAGAGAAACGTTCTCGATGATTGATAGATTTGGGACAAGATTGAAGCTTTGGAATATGAAACCGATTTCTTTGGCGCGAAAACGCGCTTTTTTATTAGCAGAGACACGCGAGACATCTTTACCGCCGAGGATATATTCGCCAGTACTGGCTTTATCGAGCAATCCGATGATATTTAAGAGGGTAGTCTTGCCACAACCGGATGGGCCCATTATCATAATGAATTCGCCGCGCTTGACGGTCAAATCGAAGTTGCGTAATGCGTATGACTCGGCATCGCCAAAGCCGTAGCGTTTTGAGACTGATTTTAGCTCAATGATGGTATCGTTTTCTTGATTCGGCATTTTACCCCAAAAATAATTACATTGATGTTGCGTTTTATTAATTATACGCTGTTCGGTATGGTTTGGAAAATGCTTGAGCAAAGAAAAAAAACTTATTTTTTATGGCACTGGATGATGGTGGAAATGTAGGTGTTTTTGTGCTAAAATGCAGGGAGCTGGAGAGGTGTCCGAGTGGTTGAAGGAGCACGCTTGGAAAGCGTGTATGCGGGCAACCGTATCTGGGGTTCGAATCCCCATCTCTCCGCCATAAATAAATAACGACCGCGAGGTCGTATTTTTAATGTTGCGAAAGAAAAAGACCCCCGTAAGGGGGTCGACACCCGTTAGGGTGTGCAGGGGGTATAGCAATGGGGTTTTACGCTGCAAAGCAGCTCTCGGTTTTTACTAATTGTCGCCGTTAGGCGACTCCTTGATATTGCCGTGAGGCAATTTTATTGGGATTTTTCGAGTTTGCCGTGAGGCAAGTGCTGTTTTTTCGCCGTAAGGCGATTTCTCTGGATTTGCGGCATTCCGCATTACTATAATTTAATGTGCGCGACGGTTTCCCGTCTCGTATTGTTCAAGCAGTGGTTTATTTCTGCTGAACATGTTGTTATAATAGCATACTTGGTGCTAAATGTCAATAGTTTTTTAAAAATAGGAACAATTATGGTGATTTCTGCAGTTTGATGAGTATAGAATGAGCGAATAGACTTTGTTTGATTATCTCTTAGTTTTGTGGTATAATATATAAATACGCTATTGTTCGAGAAAAAAACAGGAGGGGGTATTTTATGATTGAATTAAAGCGTATGTTCGATACGGCGCTAATTGATAACTCTATTATTGAGCGAATTGAGGATACTCTGCGGATTATCTATGAGGATTTTTGCTCAGAATGGGGCGCGTATCCGTCCTTGACTATCGGTATCCAAATAATGTCTCGTGGAGGTGAGGCGCGCTGCGCGGTTATCCTATCAATGCGCGGTGATGAGCAAAATCTTGACGATGCCGAGGAGCCGGATGTCGGGGCATTTAATGCTGTTTCGATGTATGATGCGAAACCGTCGGGCGTATTTGGGGCGGTTGGCTCTGCGCACATTTACGCAAATATGCTGGGCGGAGCTTTACAGGCGTCTGTTCTAGGCAGTAGATCCGAGGTGCTGAGCGTACTATTGGCGTATGAGGTAATTTCAGAGATGAGTGCCGTTTATAAGCAGGATTTCATCTTCGAAGACTCAATGATCGCAATTAAGGCAGCTTTAAGCACGGAGTCCGATCGGGCGATTCGAAAATATGAGCGAAAAAATGCTCGAAGAATAGCTGAGTCGCCAGCACATTTGAAGTATCAGGGCATTGTAGCAAAAGGTTTGCTCTTTTGACTTCAGAAAACTATATCCCGCCGTGAGGCGGGGTATTTTTGTGTTAAAATAGTGATAGTATAAGCATTTTGGGTGAGGTAGAATGAATCCGCAAGATCAGTTTCCGCAAGGATATGGAGCGCAGACGCCTAATTCGGCGGTGAATTTTGATAATAAAAATATTATTAATGCGGTACAAAATGCACGTCCAGAGCAATTGGATGTGTCATCTACTACGAATGGCAGTGTGCAGATGAATGTCGTAAACGCGGTGAATGCGAATGGGATTGTAAGTGGTCGCAAGGTTGTAGATTTTATTTGGCAACGCGTGGCGATTTGTATGATTGTGCTTACGGCTGGTTTTGTTGGCGCAACAATTACGACGATTATTATTGCAAATTCATATAACAATAGTGCAATTCGGCTAGAGACGGAAAAAGAAAGCGTAAATGAACAACTTTCTGAGTTATATAGCGCACTAAAGGTAGACAATCATAGCGATGCCTTGACGACGATTGCGAAGGACGAGATTTTGACGGGCACAGACATTAAAAGCATTCGTAGCTTGATTACGGAAAAATATGGTTCAGTAACTAGCTTTGATGCGACTGATGATGCGGTGAATTTAGTGAAGACGAATGGCATTTATCGGGTCGTGAGTCTAAAAATTGTGAATGCCGCTGTATCGCGTCGTGTGCTAGCATATGCGAAAGTGTCGGATGGCCAGTGGAAGATGGCGGAATACGATAGCCTAGACGAAAAGAATCCATGCAAGAATTCTAGCGACGAAGAAAAAGCGGCGATTACGGGGATAGTGGTTTGCCCGACTGAAGTGTCGGACGAAGAGCCGGAAGAAGAATCGGTGAAAGCGCCTGAAGGAAAAACAGAAGAATAATGTTTAGTGGCATCGTAAGTTTGGCGGTGGCAAAAGAAGTTGCGACTGCGCAGCTAGAAGCGCAGCAACTTGCGGATGCGCATTATGTTAAAAATGTGCAATATGTTATTCGATATGATATATCGACAAGGGGCGAAGTCAAAGGTGATATAGAAGAGTTTCGCCGAGTCGTAGCGGAAACCTATGCAGACCATAGGGGTTGGATGCGTGCTGGGGTGAAATTTGAGGAAGTGGAAAGTGGTGCGCAATTGCATGTTATATTGGCGAATCCAGCAGAAGTTGAGGCGGCGTCGCCGTGGGTTTGTTCGTCGAAGCTGAGTTGCCAGGTTGGCCAGTTGGCGCTCATAAACGACGATCGGTGGATGAATGCGTCTGACTCGTACAATGCCCTGAATGTGAGTTTGGCGGATTATCGTAGGATGGTAATCAATCATGAGACTGGTCATTATCTTGGGCACGGGCACATTGTTAGTTGTGAGACTGAGGCAGGGCTAGCGCCAATCATGCTACAGCAGTCGACGGGGCTTAGAGGTTGTTCGCCGAATCCATGGCCTTTGCCGAGTGAACTTTGGGTGAGCGGTCTATAGATGAAGCGCACGAAAGAAAGTAAAATTAAAAAGTCGATGTCGCTTCGTAAAAAAATCGCGATAATTATTGTGATTTTTGTTGTCGCGTTGGGTTCGGTATTTGCGGCGTTGCTTTTGACGCATGAACGATTGGCGTATTCTGAGGCAAAAGATTATGCATCGGGTATTTTGAATACGCGAGAGCTGGTTGAGAAATTTTTTGATACAGCACCAAAGAATTTGGAGTTTTCTGATGACGAAGCGAGAGTGATTAGTGATTTTGAGGCATCGCTGGAGAAGAATCGAACATATATGGAGTCTTTGGCAGCTTCAACGGCTTTGAAAGATGGGGCAGTAGAGGAAAAATATCTTCAAGCAAAGGAGAAATATGAATATATCGAGCGTTTGGCTGGGACTTGGAGTGACGCTAAGCTCCTGCTGAATGTAACGGATGAGAATCTCACAAAATTGAAGGAGTCGAAGAGTGAAGTACTGAGTAAACTGGCGGAGGAATTGATTGAGTATCGGATGGAGTTGAGCGACTTTAAAGCAAAATATAGTGATGGTTCTGATGATGACTTAATCGAGGAGTATGGAAAAATGCAACTCATTGGCGATGGATTGAATAAAGAGTTCGAGGCTATTTCATTAGACGAGTTGTTGGGAATGTCAAGAGATGACATTATGATGTTTTATGCGACAATTGAAGAGTTAAATAATGTTTTAGCCGAAAGAATATGAAACGTTTGATAGTCGTCTATAATCCGAGGAGCTCGCATTTTGCGCAGGTTAAAGCGGACGTGATTGATAAGCTACGCGATTTGAAGGGCGTTGCGGTCGGGAAGTTTGAAGTTGCGGATACAAACGTTGATGATAACGCACAGAGATTGGCTAAGGTCTTGTCGGCAGGAGATTTAGTGATTGCGGCCGGTGGTGATGGAACGGCGACGATCGCGATTAATGGAATATTACTGTCGAAAAAAGCAAATATTAAGTTTGGCGTGGTTGGCTATGGGAATTTTAATGACGTTGCGCGTGCGTTTGGCAATTTGAAGCTAAAAGATATCTTGAACGGTAGAGTGGAGAAAGTATATCCGCTTGAATGTAGAATTAATGGTAGGCATTGGCGCTATGGCATGTGTTACTTTACGATGGGTATGTTTGCGGAAGCGTGTGCGGTTTTTGATAAGCCAAAGACGCGAAAGTCATTAAGGAAAGGTAAAAAGACTATATTTTATAGTTTGTTTACTTTGATTGGCTGGTGGCTCAAGAATCATCGACGAAAGTTTTTGCCGGAAAGTTTTCAGTTGGCTGATTCATCAGGCGACTCTATTGAGTGTAAGAAAGTTTCGGATTATATGGCCGTGAATGGTCGTTCGGTGGCAAAAATTATGAAAGGGGCAGATTGGTTTAAGAGAGAAAATGATTTTTTGAGCATGAACGGGCGGATGACAAAGTTCTTTAAATTAGTGTCGATGATGCTTCGGGCAGTATTTAAACGGATACCGGGTTCGGAAAGTGATTATGACTGTTTAATGTTTGATGAGCCGACGAGCATAATGATTCAGGCTGAGGGGGAATATAAGATGGTAGATGGCGTAAAGAAGATTGAGGTCCAAAAAGTTGGAGTACCGCTCTTGGCTGTTGTAAAATAGGGCCATGAATAATGTGGTTGGCCGAGCTGAATATAAGATAGCTGACGCCGCTAAGGCCTTGAAAGTGGATTTTCGTGGCAAGACAGTGTTGGATATTGGTTCCTCGACGGGTGGCTTTACGGAGTTCGCTTTGAAAATGGGGGCGAAAAGAGTGATAGCGGTAGAGAAGGGCACAAATCAAATGGCGGTGCCACTACGTTTTGACGAACGTGTAGAGTTGCACGAAAAGACGGACTTTTTTGAATTTGAGCTGGATGGTTCGGTGGTTGATTTAGTGCTTGCGGATGTGAGTTTTGTGAGTCTTAGGAAAATACTTGAATGTGTAGGGAAGAAAATTAACATCAATACAGAGTTGCTGGTTATGCTGAAGCCGCAATTTGAAGCAAAAAAGTGGCAGCTAAAGAACGGCATTGTAAAGAATAATAAGATTCGCCGGGAGATTATTGCCGATTTCGAAATGTGGCTAAAGATGCATAACTATGTGATTTTAGGCAAGCGCGATAATGAAGTTGCGGGGCGATTTGGCAATGTGGAGCGATTCTATTTGCTGAAGCTCCAGAAATAGCTTGCTTTTTTGTTGAATAATTATTATACTTGTGCTTAAGTGTGAGAGCTCTAACAAAAACAAAAACTGCGAATGAAGTTTTTGGATGAACTTATTTAAAAAACGAGGTGAAAGTAGAGTTTTAGAGAAGGTCGATGCAATCGTCGCCCGTGTTTTTGTTTTTCGCGATATTTTTAGTGTCAGTGTTTTTGACGGTGCATTGTGCTGGAGGAGGAGCAGTGATTGTGTTGTGGACGAAATATGAGGAATAGGGGAAGTAATGATAAGCAATAAAAACTTAAAAAATAAAGTAGAAAGGAAAAACGTGAATAAGTTGAAAGTCTTAACGGTAGCCGGTCTTTCGTCGGCGGCTTTGGCGTTTGCTTCATTTGTAAATGTTAGTGCAGTTACGACGGTATATCCGACTTCGCCTACCTCGACAAGCACGGCCGGAGGTAATATTAGTGGTCAGCCGGGGAAGTTTCGCATTACGCGCAAGGTAACGGGTGTACCAAATCCAGTAACGAATACATTTACGTATACGGTCACGGCGGACTCTGGTAATCCGGGTACAATTTCTGGTTCTTTGTCGTCTCCATTTACGATTGAAATGAACGACAATGCGGTGAGCGGTGGCGTTTCGACGAAGACGGCGGACATTGACTTCTCTGGATTGTCGTTCTCGGAGCTTGGCGATTATAGTTTTACGGTAAGAGAAACGGCTTCTTCGGATGCGACGAACTATCCGCGCGACACGAAAGAATATAAGATTTATGTTTCGGTTCGCAACCAGCTAGATAGCAATGGCGTTCCGACTGGTACGTATGAGGGCATAATTTCGCAAATGACGGATGGGGCGGACGGCAAAGCTGATGCGGCTGGCGCGCATGCTTTTACGAGCCAAGTAGCTCGTACTTATATTCAGGCTAGCCAGATTGTGACGGGCAATATGGCAAAGAAGACAGATTGTTTCAAATATCAAATAATTATTCCAGCGAATAGCCCAGTTGTTCTTTCGGGTGATAAATATAGTGTTAGCACGACGAGCACTTGTACTGGCAACCCTGCGGACGTAACGGTTGGCGGCAGTAGTAATTATATTTACATGAAGCATGGCGATACGGTTACGATTGGCGGTGGTGCAACTTCGCAAATTCCAATTGGCGTAAGCTATCAGATCAAATTGACGGATGCTCAAGGTTATCAGACGACTTATTATGATGGCACTGCACGTCCTGATTTGACTATGCCTTCAAAGACTACGGTTGCGCAGACCGCTTCGACGTTTAATACGCAGAATAAAACCGAGATTCGCAATGATAAATATGCCGATCCTAATACGGGTATTTTAATGAATCTCTGGCCATTCGTATTGCTAGTAGTATTAGCTGGTACAGGTACGATTGTAGTCGTGAATAAGACAAAAAAGAATAAAGCTTAGTAGCTGAACTGAAAACAAACAGGAAAACAAAGATGTTAAAAATAGCGGGAATACGGATTTCGCCTCGTTTAAAGCCATGGCTGAGCTTCGTTTGGCGAATCCTGTTCCTGCTAATCGTTTTCTGGCTATTTTTTGGTGTGATATTCGGGTTGAATCGGATGTCTGGTGTTGCAATGGATCCGAGCATTAAGGACGGTGAATTAATGATGTTTCTGCGCGTTGGGGGTGATTTTAGCGTAAATGATGTTGTGCTCTATGAGCATGATGGTAAGACGGAAATATCGAGGATAGTAGCATTGCCGGACCAGATAGTCGATGTCAATCGTGATGGATATTTGACGGTTGATGGGGCAGTAGAGAGTAAGAGTGCGATTGTTGATGTGGATAGCGTGAGTAATGATGGGGCATCAATTTTTCCTATGCGCGTACCGAGCGGAACATTCTTTATGCTAAATGATAATTATGATTATGGAGAAGATTCGCGTATTTTTGGCGCAATCGACAACTCTAGCATTAGGGGGCGCATTGTCACGACTTTGAAAGTGAGGGACATCTAGGTGCGTATTGGAGGCTTAGAAAAAGCGGTAAATACTTTGCGTGATTTTGTTGGGAAATTGGCGGATCTGATTGCGATGTCGTTGTTTGTAATTTTTTTGTTCATTGGGCTATATGCGTTTTATGATGCTGGACATGTCAGTAGTAGCGGAGAAATTGGCGAGGATGTGAAGATGGCAGTTTCGGATGATGGTTTTTCGATGGAGGAGCTGAAAAGAGTCAATTCGGATATTATTGGTTGGGTGAAGATTGATGGTACGCATATAGACCACCCTATTCTGCAGGGTCCGGACAATAATAAATACCTCGTACGCGATTATACAGGTGAGTTTGCGACGGCGGGAAGCGTGTTTGCGGATTATCGGAATAATAAACTAGCGGATGATTTTACGATAATCTACGCGCATAGAATGAAGGATGGCCTGATGTTTTCGGATGTCACTAATTATAGTGATAGAGATTATTTTAATTCGCACCTTACCGGAGAATTATATAGCGAGGAGGGGGAATTCAAACTAGAGGTGCTGGGTTTTGCGGTATTAAATGTAGCAAACACGAATATTTATGAATTGGATTGGCTGAAGAGCGATGCGCAGGCGGCCTATGAGAGTTTAAAAAAGAATTTTCTGTATGAGGGGACTGCGGCGTTTAATAGCGAGGATAGATTATTACTTCTCTCGACCTGCGATAAGGATGCGCGATATAAGAGAGATGTTTTGTTGACGAGGCTAGTAGCAAAGTAGTCGTTGCTTGATTATTTTGCTGATTTTATTTATGCTTATTGTATAAATACAAGGGAGGCGCTTGCGCACTATCGGCGTAAGAAAAGATGCTATGAGCATGTATCGTGACGGGGGTTTGAAGAGAAAAATCGAGCTAGTGCTTTTTGCTGCGCTTGGCGTGGTTGTGTTTGTGGCGTTCTTTGCGGCTGGTAACGTAATGCGCGGGAAGTACCATAGCGGTGCTGAGCAAATAAAGGATGATGCGCGCGTGCTAGAGAATGCTTCGTTGGCGTTTGATTTGAGTATTGGTTATGAAGAAATAGCTGAGATAAGCGGAAATATTCGAAAGGATGTTGTGGTAGATGTGCGTGACCGGGTGCCAGAAGGGCTGGAATATGTCGATGCGAGCGTGCTTGAGAGCGATAAGTATCGTTGTGAGGCGGAGATCGTTGATGACTTTGGATACGACGAAGAGACAAAAATTTTGAGTTTTCAAGTGAAGTTACCAAGTATTGATTGTGGTGCAATAGTGCGGCTTTATACTTGGACACCAGAAATGAGTACGCTTAATTCGGTGCGTCAGGACTTCTATAACTATTCATATCTGGCCGTTGGCAATAAGAGTGCCATTGCGAATTATAAACATGTATTTATCGGTGAGCCGAGTGCCGCATTGTATGAGGTGGCATATAGCTACACTGATGAAGTGCCGGAGGACGCGGCAGATTTACCGCGTGAAGAGTATTATGCGGCCGGTGCTAGTGTTGGTTTGGCGGCAAAGATGCAGATTGATGGGTATGATTTTAACGGTTGGTATATTGATGGCGAGTTGCCAAAGGGTAATAGTTTCGTAATGCCGCACTCAACGGTTACGCCGACGGGCGTGTATTACAAGAAATAAGCTATCTTTCTATTATATCAAAGTTCTTATGCTTTGTCAAGTTTTGAAGGGGTGGCGAGTGGTCTTTTTCGTGCTAAAATAGGAGCATATGGCAACGGAGGAGATACAGCTTAAGCCGAGTGATTTTGTGCATTTGCATAATCACACGCATTATTCACTTCTTGATGGTTTAACGAAGGTTGATGAGCTAGTTGGACTCGTGAAAGATACTGGCATGGAAGCGGTAGCCGTGACAGATCATGGCACAATGTCGGGTTTAATTGAGCTGTATAAAACGGCGAATGATGCTGGCGTGAAGCCGATTTTGGGGTTAGAGGCCTATGTGGCGGCGCGAAAGCTTGAGGACCGTGATCCGGCTTACGATAAGGAGCGGTTTCACATTACTTTACTTGCACAGACGAACAAGGGTTTCGAGAATCTTTGCCGAATGCTCACAATAGCGGAGACTGAGGGAAAGTATTATAAGCCGCGCATCGACCATCGTGTGATGGAAGAGTACAACGAAGGCGTGATTTGCCTTTCGGGATGTGCTGGTTCGGAGATTTCGACGGCAATTCGTAATGACGATCTTGATCGTGCGCGTGAGTTGATTAAGTGGTATTCATCGGTTTTTGAAGGGCGTTTTTATCTTGAGATGCAAGACCATGGTCATCCAGATTCGCCGACACATTGGGATGTCCAGAACAAGATTAATAATCAGCTGATGGAATTCTCGAAAGAATTTGATTTGCCGCTCGTAGTGACTTGCGATGCGCACTATATTAAGCACGAGGATCAGGATGCGCATGAGGTATTGCTC